>JBDHQY010000237.1:0-4831 GCA_039807315.1 Steroidobacter sp.
GGGTGCATTCAAGAAATCAGTTCTTCACTTCGATGCCGCTCATCACCACGAAGCCGGTGATCACCAGCGTCTTAGTCGGCACGGTGCTGGTGGGACGGCGCTTGTCGATGAAGCCGCCCATGAGCGTGGCGACCTTGCTGGTGACGGTCCAGTCGGGCGGCACGTGGATCTCCATGCCGCCCCAGAAGGCGAACACTTCGATGATCGCGCTGTCGCCTTCCATGCGGGCGTCGCTGAGATCCAGCTTGATTCCCGCCATCACCGCGCTGAGATCGGCGCCGCGAAACGGCCGCGACACGGGCCGCAGCTCGGTACTCGACATCACTGCGAAGGAGCGCACGAATTCCGCATGCTCGGATTGCTGTTCGTCGGCGGCCCCGACGCTCTCGATCTGCGGCCCGCGCAGCGCCCGCCACACCAGCATGCCGCCCAGGGCCAGCAACGCCAGCGGAAATGCGATCTGCCAGAAATCGATGTCGATCCAGCCGAGCTTGGCGAAGAAGATCCACAGGCCGACGATGATGAAAACCCAGCCGCTGCGGTTGGCGCGCCGGTCCTGCTGCACCACCATGCCGGTGCCGATGAAGACGAACAGCAGCGGCCAGAACAGACGGAAGATATGTCGCGAGTCGATCCAGCCCAGGTTGCCGGCCAGCAGGATGCCGCCCAAGGCGATGATCCAGATCCCGACCAGCATGCGCGTCGAGAACAGCGGGTCGCGCCGTGAACGCTCATCCTTCATGCGTCACCTGCTGCTGCCCGGGGCCGTGCCGGCGCGAGCCGAAGATGACTTCCAGCCCGTAGGCGATGATGAAGATGGGCCAGGCGCTGAACCAGCCGAGGCCGAACAGCCCGGTCATGCCGATCTCGCAGTAGATGCCGCTGGCCAGCAGCCAGATGCCGCCGCTGCGGCTCAGATGCCGGCTGGGTGCGAGCACGCCGACCACGCCCGGCGCGATCAACAGGAAAGGCCAGTACTGCCACAGGTCCAGCGGCAAACTCAGTCCCAGGTTCAGGGCCAGCAGCAGCGCGCCCAGCAGGATCAGGATAATGCCCGCCACCAGCGGTGATCCCTGCCGATGACGGTGCGGCGTCACGTTCTTCATCGCAAGCTCCGGGCGGCATCGCCCCAAGGCACACCATACGAGGCGCGCTGGCACCTTGCCAGCCATCACCGGCAAACGGCGGGGGGCTGCCGGTGAAGCTCCAGGAATCAAGGACGCTTCGATTTACTCGTCAGTGCCGCGGGCGGGGGCGCGCCCGTTGATCAGGATGGATCCCGCATACGCGGCCAGGACGGGAACCCGTACCGGGCCCGCCTCAGGGCTCCCGGGGCTGACGGCCGAACGATCTCTGCTGGCCGGGGCGGGAATCGCGGTTCTGCGGCTGGACAGCTGGACGCTGAGGCGTCTGAGCACGCGGTGGCTCAGCCCGCGATGGCACAGCGCGCTGCGGCTGCTCGGCTCTCGGCTGCGGCATTCTCCGCTCCACTCGAGGCTGTTCGCGCGGTGCGCTATAGCGAGACTCGGAGCGTTGTTGCCACGTACGATCCGAACCGCTCTGCTCCCGCTGGAGCCCAGGCATTGCGAATCCGGAGCCGTCCCGCAGACGGTCGCTCTCACGGCGTTCCTGCAGTGCGTTCACGTTGGGCGCGCGGCGATCGCGATCCACGCTCGGACGTGACCTTTCTTGTTCCGGCCGCGTCGTGAGCTGCCTGGCAGCGTTGCTGGATTGCTCGCGATCGCGCAGCTGCGACGGATTCGAGCGCGATGAATCGTTTCGCGGCCGGCTCGCCCACGATGGACGATCACCGGGTACGCGAGCTCTCGCCCGGTCATCGCCGTTGTTCGCGTTTGGCGTGCTTACGCCCGGAGAAGCAACTGCATTCGAACGGTTGATGTTCTGCTCACTATCCCGTCCGCGCGACGAACGAGTCGACGACTCGTTCTGCTCGCGCACTACGCGCCGGTCGGTGCCGCGAGCCCATGCCGGGCGATCCGTACGCGGCGAAGTTTGTTGAGCGTCCAGAGGTGAAGACTGCCCACGGTCCGCCACTGCAGGTGAATTCGAAGGCGTCGGAACAGGCCGCGCCGAATCGGCGCTGCGCGTCGGTCGAGCATCACGATGCCGCCCGCGATCGACACGCCGCTCATCGCCATTCTGCTGATTTGGACGCATCAGTGCGGCGCGGCTGACCGGGCGACCGCCGTTCGCTTCGATCGCACGCCTTTCCGCATCGAAGGGCACGCGCGCTATCGCAGCGTTGCGGGCTGCGAATCGGTTGTGTGAACCGGCTTCGTCGCGCCGTGACTGGTCTCGAAGCACCCTGCCGAGCGGGGGACGATTCACTACACGTGAAGCGAGCACGCTGTCGCGATCCGGCGCAATTGCCGGCGGCCGCGCGTCATGCTCCCAGCGTCGCAGATCGCGTGCGTCGACATGTCTCCACTGCCCATCGATGCGTCGGCCACCCACGAACTGGCCACGGTCGACGATGGTCACCGCGCGCGGATCGCGTCCATAAAGATAGGGGTGGCGACCGCGACCACCGTACACGTAGGTGTTGTTGATGACGGTGGTGTGCCAGACGTTGATGCTGTTGATGTAGCGCGGCGAATAGCGATATGCCGGCATGAATGCTTCGCGCGGACCGAGCGGGAACCAGCCGATGCTGCTGCCGAAGGAGAGCGAGACGCTGAACCCGGGCGTTCCTGTCCAAGCGACCAGCGCCGGCGCATAGACCGGGCGCGCGAGCACGGGGCCCGGCACCCAGAACCAACGGCTGCGCAGATAGGCCCAGCGGCCGTAGTGGAATGGCGCGAAGCCCCAGGGCGCATCGTCGATCCAGCTCCAGCCCCAGGGCGAGACCCATACCCAGCGCCCGTACCGATACGGCGCCCAGCCGGACACGACATAGGTCGGCTGCCACACGTAGCCGTAGCCGGGCTCGCTGACCCAGCTGCCGTATCGATCCAGGTCCCGGTAACCGATGACATCGCGCGACACGTAGCGTGCCGACTGCGACTCCTGATCCTGCCGGTCGCGGTCATTGGCCCATGCTTCGAACGCGGTGCGCGGGCCGAGCGGGTCGATCCGCGCCGTCAGCCGATCGGTGCCTGTGAAGACGCCGGCCTCGTTGGCGGCAACGGTGAAGGACTGGCGCTCGCCTTCGACCTCGCTTTCGCCGCTGCGCGTCTTGACCACGGTCTGATCGCCGCCCGCGTCGACCTCGATATGATATTCGCCCGGATGCAGCAGCCGCACGGTCGCATTCGGCGTGTCGATCTCGATGCTCTCGTCGTCGCGCTTGCGCTGCACGCGCACGGTAACGACACCTTCGGTCAGCTTCATGTGCAGGCGGTCGTCGTCCAGGTCGACGAAGGAGAAGCCGCTGCCCTGATCCAGGTGCACGCTGGCCGAGCCCATCTGCAGCTCGGCACGACCGCCCTGATCCACCCACAGCCGATCGCCGCTGGTCAGCGGCCGGTTCAGCACGGCTTCGGCCCATTCTTCGCTGCCGGCGGGAGCCAGGGAGACCTCGCCATCGACATGACTCAGCCGCGCCACCCGGCCCGGCGGATCGACGACCGGCTCTTGCGAATGGGCCGCCGGCAGCACGCCCAGCGAGAACAGCAACAGGAATACCGCGGTACGCATAAACCTCACCCGAGGCTTCACGACTGAATGACGCTTGTGGCCATCTTCTGTTCCCACCGGTGAACTCAAAGTGAACGAATGCACTGCTACACTGGCCACGGTAACCGTTACTAACACGATTTCATGAAGGCCTTCATGAACCTTGGCTTTTCGCTACGCACAACGGCCGCCATCGCTGCCGCGGCGCTGCTGATCATCAGCGGCTGCGGTACGACGCCGCCTCAGCGACGCGACAGCAAGCCTGCGCCGACCGCATCCTTGCAGACGACGCCCGCGGATCTGCTGCTCGCTGACGCCATGCGGCGACAGCTGGTGGAAGGCGCGGGAGCTGCGCTGCTGTTGGTCGAAGGCGCGGCACAGAGAGCGCCGAGCCGGCCCGATATCGTCTGGCTGCAGATCGCCCTGTGCCGGATGGTACCGGGTTGCCAACCCGAACCGTTGGAAGCGCGCCTGCGACGGCTCGATCCGGGCAACGGCATCGTCTGGCTGGGGCCGCTGGCGAAGGCGCAGCAGCAAAAGGATGTGGCCGCGGAGAACGAGATTCTCGACGTCATGAGTCGCAGCCAGCGTTTCGACATCTACTGGAATTCGCTGGCGGCGCGGATCGCGGTCGCGCGCAGCCAGGAGCAGAGCCTCCAGACCACCGTGCTGTCGGGCGGACCGTTGACCAGCAGCCTGAACGAAACCATCGGCTGGCTTTCCAGCGTTGCCCTGCCCGCTCTGAGCCCGGTCAGCCAGTCCTGCAGCGTGCAGCGAGCCGCGAATCCGCTCATTGCCGCACGCTGCCTGGGCGTTGCACAGGCAATGCAGCAGAGCGATACCTACATCGCCGAAGGAGTGGGGCTGGGAATCGCGCAGCGCCTGGCGCCGACCGCGTCGCCGCAGGCGATCGCCACCGAGGAGCAGATCGAGCTGTCCCACTACCAGCGCGACATCGCGGGACAGATCATGAACAATCAGATCGAACGCGAGAAATTCACGCACGAGCTCATCAAGCTGATGAGCGGCCTGCACCGCGAACAGGACGTTTTCGTGGCGGTGATCCGCTGGGCGGGGCAACCGCTGCTGCCGCCGGCGGGCTGAAGCCCGGATCAGGCCGCCTGCTGTTTGGGCTGCGCCGGCTCGCCACCGAGCGCTTCCCGCAGATCGGCCAGGAGCTGCGACAGCTCACCGC
>JBDHQY010000238.1:0-4826 GCA_039807315.1 Steroidobacter sp.
ACGACGAAGAGCTGACGCTGCTCAGCCTGCGCAAGAACAACCTGGCGCACGACATCGTCGTGGTCCGCGACGGCGTGGAAGCGATCGACTACCTGTTCGGCAGCGGTCAGTACGCCGGACGCGACATCTCGCGTGTGCCCACGGTGATCCTGCTGGATCTGAAGCTCCCCAAGCTCGATGGTCTGGGCGTACTGAAGCGTCTGCGTGCCGACGAGCGCACGCGTATGCTGCCGGTGGTGGTCCTCACTTCTTCCAGCCAGGACGCGGATGTCATCGCCAGCTACAACCTGGGCGCGAACAGCTACGTGCGCAAGCCGGTCGAGTTCGGCGCCTTCGTCGAGGCGGTGAGCAGCCTGGGGCTGTATTGGGTGCTGCTGAACCGTCCGCTGCCGCCGCTGCACGCTATTTCCTGAGAGCCACAGGAATCTGCTCGCGGCGCGTTGACCGGCCCTGCGGGCCTCCCTACACTACGCCCCCGTTTCGCAGCCCGGCAGCTTGGTTCTGGCCGGGCAGCCGACCAGGACGGTTCGCACGGGCGGTTAGCTCAGCGGTAGAGCACTGCTTTCACACGGCAGGGGTCACAGGTTCAATCCCTGTACCGCCCACCATTTAGAATCAATCACTTAGGCGACAGCAACTTTTGTTGGCTATGTTTGCCTTGGTGCTACGCGTCTGGACGATACGTCTCCGGGCGCCCCTAAGTCCCCGTCTTCGTACCCTGCTCGCCGACGATGGCTGCGGCGAATTCATTGGCGGCGTTCGGACTCGTCGGGGTCATCAGTCATCGTGCTGCGCTTCGAGTGTCCTCTCCGAGCGTTGCTCCGCGGGTTTCTTTGCATGCGCCAGATTGAAGGCGCTCGCGATCAGCGACACATGCGAGAACGCCTGCGGAAAATTGCCGACCAGGCGCCGCGCAGCCGGATCGTATTCCTCGGCCAGCAGGCCGACGTCGTTGCACAAGGCCAGCAAACGCTTGAACAGCGACTGGGCATCGTCCACTCGACCGCACATCGCGTACGCGTCCACCAGCCAGAAGCTGCAAGGCAGGAAGACACCCTCGCCCGGCGGCAGACCGTCGTCCGAGACTTCGGTGTCGTAACGCTGCACGAAGCCGTCACGCAGCAGATTCGATTCGATCGCGCGCACCGTGCCTTGGAAGCGGGGATCGCCCGCCGGCAGGAATCCGAGCGGAGCAAGCAGCAGCAGGCTTGCATCGAGGTGTTTCGAGCCGTACGACTGGACGAAGCAGTTGCGTTGCACGTCGTAACCTCGTGCACATACTTCGCGGTGGATCTGCTCGCACTGCGCACGCCATTGGTCGAGCGGCGCGTCGAGTCCGTAGCGTTGCGCATCTCTGATTGCCCGGTCGAATGCCACCCACGCCATGATCTTGGAGTAGGTGAAGTGGCGTGGCGCGCCGCGAACTTCCCAGATGCCGTGGTCGGGTTGCTGCCAGACGGTTGCCAGGTGCGCGAGCAACTTGCATTGCAGGTCCCAGCCGGTGGCGAGTGTCGCGATGCCGCCTTTACGGGCTTGATGCAGCACATCCATGATCTCGCCGAAAACATCGAGCTGCAGCTGACTGTGGGCGGCATTGCCGATGCGCACCGGCTTCGACGCTTCGTAGCCGGGCAGCCACGGCACTTCCCATTCGGTGAGCCGGCGCTCCCCGGCGATGCCGTACATGATCTGCAACTGTTCCGGGCTGCCGGCGATCGTGCGCAGCAGCCAGTGGCGCCATGCGTCGGCTTCGTCGTAGTAGCCCGCGTTCATGAAGGCGAGCAGCACCAGCGTGGCATCACGCAGCCAGCAGAACCGATAGTCCCAGTTGCGGATTCCACCGAGCCGTTCCGGCAGGGAAGTCGTCGGTGCGGCGACGATGCCGCCGGTCGGGCTGTAGATCAGTGCTCTCAGCGTAATCAGTGAGCGCACCACCGCCGCGGGCCATGGCTGAGTCTGCCTGGCCTTCGCGACCCAGTCCCGCCAGAAAGCTTCGGTGTCGGCCAGGGCCCGCTCGACATCCGGCATTGGCGGCGGTGCGAGGTGCGACGCGCGATGGGTGAGAACGAACGAGACCCGCTCGCCCTGACGGATGGTGAAGTTGCCCACCGATTTGAGATCTTCCCCGCGCATCGCAACGGTGGTGTGTAGCAGCAGCATGTCCGGCCCTGCGACCGCCTGCCATAGCCCCGGCGCCAGCCGCGTCACCCAGGGTACGACGGTGCCGTAGCCGAAACGGATCACCAGCTCGGTGTGGAGCGGGAGTTCGCCACGTTCGCCGATGACCAGGCGTATCAGGTCCGATGCCTGACCGCGCGGCGGCATGAAATCGATCACCAATGCTGCGCCGCTGGCGGTTTCCAGCCGGGTCTCCAGGATCAGCGTGTCGTCTCGATAGCGCCGCGTGACCTTTGCTCCTGGCTCCTGCGCGTCCAGCAGCCAGCGGCCGTGTCTGGCGTCGCCGAGCAGGGCGGCGAAGCACGCGTCCGAATCGAAGCGCGGCCAGCACAGCCAGTCGATCGAGCCGTCGCGCCCCACCAGGGCGGCGGTTTCGAGGTCGCCGATCAATGCGTAGTCTTCGATGCGGGCCGGCATGTCCGTTGGAATGCTAGATGAAGAGATCGATGCTCGAGCGAAGAAAATCCGGCGGGACCCACGCTGTTGGTAGCGGTATCGCGGCACATGCAGGCGGCCATGACCGGTTCGGCGCTCCGCTCGGGCGAGTCGGAGCTGGAGATTCCCGGCATGACGATGAGTGCGGGCACGGCTGTTGGATCGGTCTTCCTGCTGAACCAACTAGACCAATTCGCCAGAGCGTCGTTCGTTCCTGGGACGGTGGTCTTCCCTGGCGTGCCTGCTTGCGGATCGCTCGGCGAGAAGCCGGCTGCGGCCCCGGGCGCCGTTTCTTCCGATGACCCGCTCCGTTATGATCTCGCACCCACTGTCGCGCGAACTGGCGGCGAAGGGGCGCTGGCGCAGTCCGCACGATGCATTCAGCAAATGGCTGAATGCAGCGGGCTGGCCGGACGTCGAGGTCACTGCCTGGAACCGAGTCGAGGGCAGTTTCGCGGCACGGGACGCCGGGTTCGCCATACACCCATCAACCGTCATCTTGGCTACCTTCTTCCGAAAGCGGCTTTCGGCGGGGGCGTAGAAAAATTCAAAGCATGTCCATTCGTACCCGCTTCGCTCCCAGCCCCACCGGATTGCTGCACATCGGCGGTGTGCGCACCGCACTGTTTTCCTGGCTCTACGCCCGCCGTCACGGCGGCGCTTTCGTGCTGCGCGTCGAGGATACGGATCGTGAGCGTTCGACCGAGGCAGCGACGCAGGTAATCCTCGATGGCATGCAATGGCTGGGGTTGACGGCCGACGAGGGGCCGTTCTACCAGACCCGTCGCATGGACCGTTATCGGCAAGTGCTCGAGCAGTTCCTCGAGGACGGCCACGCGTATCACTGTTACTGCACCAAGGAAGAGCTGGCGGAGATGCGTAGCCGCCAGGAAGCAGCGAAGCAGAAGCCGCGCTACGACGGCACCTGCCGGCACGGCCGGCAGCCCCGCCCCGGTGTCGACCCGGTGGTGCGCTTCAAGAATCCGGTGGAAGGCGCAGTGGTGGTGCAGGACATGATCCACGGCAACGTGGTGTTCGAGAACACCGAACTGGACGACCTGATCATCGCGCGCTCGGACGGCTCGCCCACCTACAATTTCTGCGTGGTGATCGACGACTGGGACATGAAGATCACCCACGTGATTCGCGGCGACGATCATCTGAACAACACCCCGCGCCAGATCAACATGCTCAAGGCGCTGGGCGCGAGCGTTCCGGCCTATGCGCACGTGCCGATGATCCTGGGCACCGACGGCGCCAAGCTCTCCAAGCGCCACGGCGCGGTCAGCGTTCTCCAGTACAAGGAGGAGGGCTATCTGCCGGAGGCGCTGCTCAACTACCTGGTGCGGCTCGGCTGGTCACATGGCGATCAGGAAGTGTTCTCGATCGAGGAGATGCAGCGGCTGTTCGACATCAAGGATGTGAACAAGTCCGCCTCGGCCTTCAATCCGGACAAGCTCCTGTGGCTGAACCAGCAGCACATCATGCGGGCGTCGCCGCAGCGGCTGGCGCAATACCTGAAGCCGCAGCTGGCCGCGCTCGGTGTCGAAGTGGACGACGACGCCAAGCTCGCAGCCGTCGCCCAGGCGCAGCAGGAGCGGGCCAAGACGCTGAAGGAGATGGCCCAGAACAGCGTGTTCTTCTTCACCGAGCTCAAGGGTTACGACGAGAAGGCGGCGAAGAAGAATCTCACGGCGGAAAGCGCGCCGGTGCTGGCGGCAGTGCGCGAGCGGCTCGTGCTCCTTACGCAGTGGTCGGCAACAGCCATTCACGAGGCCGTGAACGAGGTTGCGAGTACGCTCGATGTCGGACTGGGCAAGGTGGCGCAGCCGATTCGAGTGGCCGTATCCGGCGGCTCGGTATCGCCGCCGATCGATGTGACTTTGGAGGTGCTGGGGCGCGACGAGGTGCTGGGACGCCTGGGAGCGGCGCTGGACTGGATAGCCGGTGCGGCAACGGGGAGATAAGGCGTACCTAGGCGGCGCTACGGCAGCGCTGTCCGGCCGGCGCCAGCCTTGGACCCGGCTGCCCGGCCGAGCTTCGCCCAGACACCGAGCGGCGTCTGTATGGGTCTTTAAGTGCTTGTTTTAGCTGGCGTCCCCAAAGGGATTCGAACCCTTGTTACCGCCGTGAAAGGGCGATGTCCTAGGCCTCTAGACGATGGGGACGCAGAAAAACAAGCGAGGGCGTGGTGGAGCTAGGCGGGATCGAAC
>JBDHQY010000239.1:0-4822 GCA_039807315.1 Steroidobacter sp.
TGGACTTGCCGGCGCCGTTGTGCCCGAGCAGCCCCGTGATGCGCCCATCCGCCGCCGTGAAGGAGACATCGCGCAGTGCCTGCACCGCCCCGAAACGCTTCTGCAGGTTCTCCACCAGGATCATGCTAGGGCTCCGTGCCGCTCGCCGACAGCATGAAGGGCGTCGCTGCCACGCCTTCGAGACAGCTTGCATCCAGACCGCCGGCGTTGGCCGAGCGTATGAACTGCGCGACGAGGCGCGGCATGCAACCGGTGGCGATCTGCCCGTGACCCTGGCCGGCAAGCACCAGGTGACGCCCGTTGCTGAACGAGGCCAGGGCGCGTTCGCCGTATTGCTGCGGCGTCACCGGGTCGTTGCCGCCGGACAGGATGAGCACGGGCACCTCGCTTCGCAGCGGCGCACCGAAATCTGCATCGACCACGCCGCGTGGCCAGACATCGCATACCGCCTGCAGACCGCTCATGAAGGCGCCGCCCAGATAGGTCGCGGCCAATTCCGCAGCGGCCACCTTTTCATGGGGCCAGCGCGGCGCGTCCTCGCTGCACGCCACGGCGAAATGCATTCCGTAGGCCAGTTGCAGCTCGGTGTTGCGCTGGATCATGAGGTACTGGGCCAGCAGCGCTTGCGGGTTCCGCCCGGATTGCGCCTGGTGAATCAGCAGCGGCAGCAGCGATGCGGTCTCGTCGCTATAAGTCAGCAGGCGCACCGCAGCACCCAGTTGCGCCGGTCCCAACGTTGCCGTGATCGGTCTGGCATCGAGCGGATCCGGCAGCTGCATCCGGACAGGTTCGTGCTCGACCCGCTCGAGCAGCGCTTTGAACTGGCCGCGCAGATCGGGAAAAGCCCGGCCGCACGAGGCGTCAGTCGCGCAGCGATCGAATATGGCGTCGAGCGCTTGTTGCGCACGCGGCGCGATATCGGGCCCCAGCGCAAGATCGACCGGAACGACGCCGTCGAGAACCGCGACGCGCGCCCGCGATGGATAGCGTCGCAAGTAGTGCTGGGCTACGCGTGTGCCGTACGACACTGCGTAGAAACTCAACTTCTCGTAACCCAAAGCGACACGCAGCGCTTCGAGGTCGCGCACCGCGAGACTGGTCGTGTAGAAGCGGGGATCGCCCTGCAGCGATGACAGGCAGCGGCGCGTCTGCGCCTGCAGCTGCTGCGGATCGTTGCTTGCCAGCTCGATATCGTCGGTGAAAGCGCAGTCCAGCCGGTTCGACTGGCCGGTGCCGCGTTGATCTAGCAGCACGATGTCCCGATCGCGGCGAACAGCGGCGAATGCAGGACCTACCATGGCGTATGCGTCATGCGCGCTCTGACCGGGACCGCCCGCGAGAATGACCAGCGGATCGGGCTCGGCATTCATGCGCAGCGCCGGAATCACAGTGACGCGCAGCCGAATCGTTCTGCCGGCGTCGGTATCGCGATCCTCCGGAACTTCCAGCCAGCCGCAGCGCGACGACGCGCTGCCGGTCATGCGCTCGAGCTGGCAGGGAGCCAACTGCAGCGCAGGCGTCGCCGCTCCTGCACTCGACAGAGTCGAGAAGACGATTACGCCCGCAAGGAAACGGAACAGGTGCTGTGCGTTGAAATGAAGGCGCATCGGTTCTAGGTCGGTGTCGCGCGGCCGACAATAGCAGAGCACGCGGCAAAGTAGCGCACAGGTCGCACCAAAGAAGAGCCACGCATCCTGGTGAAGGCAGTGTCGCCACCTCAGAGCCGGCAGGTGCTTGCAGTCGCCTGCAGAGGCGCGGATGAAGCCTGCCGCGGCGGAACCATCCCCGCAAGCAGCTGTCACGACATTACGCATGCGGCGTGATTTTTGCCGACGCATCACTCTGTTACAGTCCGCCCGTGTCGAATTCAAGATCAAGGGGAAATCTCATGCGTTTTACGAAACTGGTCGTCGGTGTCGCCCTGCTGGCCACGCCGCTGTGCGGTGTCTGGGCCAAGGATGCGGAACTGGCCAAGGCCATCGCCGGCTCGCACCGTACGCCGGCGATGGTTGAGCGCGATCAGTACCGCCATCCGCAGGCCGAGCTGGAGTTCTTCGGCATCAAGCCGGACATGACCGTGGTGGAGATTTCGCCGGGCGGCGGCTACTGGACCGAGATCCTGGCGCCGTATCTGCACGACAAGGGTACGTTTTACACGGCGATCACGCCGCGTTCGGCCGGCGAGCGTGCAGCGCAAGGCTACGACAGCTGGAAGAAGAAGCTCGACGACAACAAGGCCGTCTACGGCAAGGTCAAGATCAGCGAGCTCGGCAGTGGCGTCTACAATCCGGCGCCCGCAGGCTCGGCCGACCTGGTGCTGACCTTCCGCAACGTGCACAACTGGATGGCCGCGGGCAACGTCGACCAGATGTTCGACGCCTTCTTCAAGGCGCTGAAGCCGGGCGGCATTCTCGGCGTCGAGGAGCATCGCGGCAGCAACGACAAGCCGCAGGATCCGAAAGCGGGCAGCGGTTACGTGCGTGAGGACTACGCCATTGCGCTGGCCGAGAAGGCTGGCTTCAAATACGTGGGCAAGTCGCAGATTCTCGCCAACCCCAAGGACACCAAGGACTACTCCGGCGGCGTGTGGACGCTGCCGCCGACGCTGGCGCTGGGCGACAAGGACCGCGAGAAGTACCTGGCGATCGGCGAGGCCGACAATTTCGTGCTCAAGTTCGAGAAGCCGAAGCAGTAAACCGTAGAGGAGGAGCGCCGTGGAAGAGGACGCGAAGAAATGGCTCTGGTGGGGCATTCCTATCGTCGTCGCCGCGGGCCTCGTGGCGGCGCTCCACTACGGCCGTAAGCACCGGGAAGAGCCGCCGGCGCAGCAGCAGGTTCACACCGAACCTGCTGCTGCGGCGCCGGCGGCGTCCGAGAATTATCCGATCGAGCCCGCGACAGCAGATGCTGCGCCGCTGCCCGAGCTCGCCGACAGCGACGCTGCGCTGCACGAGTCGCTGAACGGCGTGTTCGGCCGGACCCTCGATGAATTCCTGGTGCCGAAGGAGATCGTCCGCCACCTCGTCGTCACCATCGACAACCTGACGCGCAAGAAGACCTCGGTGCAGATGTGGCCGGTCAAGCCCACCGGTGGCCAGCCGGTGGTGAACGGCAGCGACCAGCAACTGACGCTCAGCAAGGACAATTTCGCGCGCTACGAACCGCTGATGAAAGTAGTGCGCAACACCGATACGCGGCAGGTGGCCGCGCTCTACAAGCGTTTCTATCCGCTGTTCCAACAGGCCTACGCCGAACTCGGTTATCCGGACGGCTACTTCAACAACCGCCTGGTGGCCGTGATCGATCACTTGCTGGAGACGCCCGAGCCGCAGGGGCCGATCGAGCTGGTGCAACCGAGCGTGTTCTACCAGTTCGCCGACCCGACGCTGGAAGAGCGCTCGGCGGGCCAGAAGCTGCTGATCCGCATGGGTCCGGACAACGCGGCCACCATCAAGATCAAGCTGCGCGAGCTGCGCCGCGAAGTGGCCAGACAGGCTGCCGGCTGAAAAAAAACCGGCAGACCAAGCCGGTCGCTGCCCGGCCATCGTCGGGAGCGCAGCGGCATGCCAGCGGAAGGGTCGGTGCCCTCCAGACCCTCACCCCGACCACCTTCATGGTCCCGGATGGAGCTTCGATATGAACCGCAGAACGCAACGCGCGGGCGCGCTTGCAGGCATAGCGGTAACGGACCGTGCTTTTCCACGAGTCCGTCTTTTGGGAAAGATCTGATTTACTCGTCACTCCCGTGCAGAGCCTGCGCTCGACCTGATCGGGGGTGGTAATCCATCGTGCGATTCCCGCTTGCGCGGGAATGACCGGGAACGAGTAGATCAGCCCCTCTTTAGCGTTGAGGCCCCGAACCCCACGAACGGCGACCGCCGCGCTGCGGATTGCGCTGCTGCGAGCCGTGGGAGCGATCCTGCGGGCGTCCCTGCGCGCCGCCGTCTGAACGCCCCGGCTGATTGCCATGGCCGGCGTGACCGCGGGAATTGCCCGATCCCTGTGAATGAAAACGACCGTGGCTGGTGCCTTGGCGCGGCGGCTGGCCGGCGCGCGAACCTTGCCCAGTTCTGGAGGGGCCTCGAGGCTGCCGGGCCTGCAACGAGGAGTCGCGCTCGGCACGAGCCTGCCCGTTTTGCTGGGTTGGCGGCGGTGGCGCCGAGATCTGCGGCAACGGCGACTGGGCAATCCGCTTGCCGACCAGCCGTTCGATGTCTTTCAACAGGCCCGTCTCATCGGACCCCACCAGCGAAATGGCAACGCCGGTGGCACCGGCCCGTCCCGTGCGGCCGATACGATGCACGTAATCTTCCGGCACGTTCGGCAGCTCGTAGTTGACGACGTGCGGCAGCTCCTTGATGTCCAGGCCGCGCGCCGCGACTTCGGTCGCGACCAGCGCCCGAATGTTGAACGACTTGAAGTCCGCCAGCGCTCGGGTCCGGGCCGACTGGCTCTTGTTGCCGTGGATCGCCGCGGCGGCGATGCCGTCGTCCTCGAGTTGCTTGGTCAAGCGATTCGCGCCGTGCTTGGTGCGCGTGAATACCAGCACTTGCGACCAGTCGCCCTCGCGAATCAAATGCGACAGCAGCGCGCGCTTGGTGTCTTTCGGCACCATGTAGACCTGCTGCTCCACGGTATCGACCGCGGCATTGCGTCGCGCAACCTCGATCTCCACCGGCTGGCGCAGCAGGCTCTGTGCGAGGCGGCGGATATCGTCGGAATACGTGGCCGAGAACATCAGGTTCTGGCGCTGCTGCGGCAGCAGCTTGATGACACGGCGGATATCGGCGATGAAGCCCATGTCGAGCATCCGGTCGGCCTC
>JBDHQY010000240.1:0-4808 GCA_039807315.1 Steroidobacter sp.
GCGGCAGGCCGAGACGGACCGGCATGTGAACCACTTCCTCGGCGAGCTCGACCGCGCCTTCCATCTTGGCGCTGCCGCCGGTGATCACGACGCCGGCTGCGATCACCTCTTCGAAACCCGAGCGGCGCAGTTCTTCTCGAACCAGCGCGAACAGCTCCTCGTAACGCGGCTCCACGACCTCCGCGAGCGTCTGGCGCGCCAGCCGGCGCGGCGGCCGATCGCCGACGCTGGGCACTTCGATGGTTTCGTCCGAATTCGCCAGTTGCGACAGCGCGCAGGCGAACTTCATCTTGATCTCCTCCGCGTGGTGCGTCGGCGTGCGCAGGCTCACCGCGATATCGTTGGTCACCTGGTCACCCGCGATCGGAATCACGGCCGTGTGGCGGATCGCGCCACCGGAGAACACGGCGATGTCGGTGGTGCCGCCACCGATGTCGACCAGACATACGCCCAGTTCCTTCTCGTCATCCGCCAGCACGGCGTGGCTGGACGCGAGCTGTTCGAGCACGATGTCTTCGACCGCCAGGCCGCAGCGCTGCACGCACTTCACGATGTTCTGCGCCGCGCTCTCGGCGCCCGTGACGATGTGCACCTTCGCCTCCAGGCGCACCCCGGACATGCCGATCGGCTCGCGAATGCCTTCCTGACTGTCGATCAGGAATTCCTGCGGCAGGATGTGCAGGATTTTCTGATCCGCGGGGATCGCCACCGCGCGCGCCGCGTCGATCACACGCTCGACGTCCTCCGAATTCACTTCCTTGTTGCGGATGGCGACGATGCCGTGCGAGTTCAGGCTGCGCACGTGACTGCCGGCGATGCCGGCATAGACCGAGTGGATCTCGCAGCCGGCCATCAGCTCGGCTTCCTCCACCGCGCGCTGGATCGACTGCACCGTCGACTCGATGTTGACGACCACGCCGCGCTTCAGGCCGCGCGAGGGATGCGATCCCAGGCCCACGACCTCGAGCTTGCCGTCGGGCGTCAGCTCGCCGACGATGGCCACCACCTTGGAGGTGCCGATGTCGAGGCCGACGATCAGATTGCGATCATTTTTTCTAGCCATCGGACCTTAGATCCTTGGCGTCGCGGGCGACGCGGGTGGGCGGATTCCAGCCGACCGAAAAACCATTGCTGTAGCGCAGATCAACGTAATTCACCTCAGTGCCACGCGCGGCCACCATCGGGCTGGCGACGCGTAAAAACCGTTCCAGACGCTCGTGCACGTCCTGTCGTCCGAGCCTTACCTGCACGCCGTTGGCGAGCGTCAGCGACCATGCGCCGCGCGGATCGAGCTCGACCTTCGACAACCGCATACCGACCGCGAGCAGCCGCGGGTAGCTTTCCAGGTAGAGCTTGGCCACCTGCTCCTCGGTGCCGTCGGGCCCGATCAGCTGCGGCAGCTCCGGCGGAACGTGCGACGCATTGCGCAGGAACAGCTCGCCGCGCGTATTCATGAGTCCGTCTTCGCCCCAACGCGCCGCCGCAACGTGCTCGGTAATCATCACGCGCACGGCCTTCGGCCAGCGGCGTTCGACGCGCACGCGATCGACCCACGGAATCTTCTGCATGGCCGCCTGCAGCGCATCCAGGTCGATGGACAGAAAGCCCATGCCGCGAAACGGCGCCACCGCCGCTTCGATCTGCACCGGCGCGACACGCTGGAACTGGCCACCCACTTCCACTTGCGAAATCGGCCGGTCGAGCGCGGTCAGCACGCCCCACGCGGCAAGTCCGGTCGCGACCAGCACACCGGACATGCCGAGCACCGGACGCAGCCCGTCCGCCAGCAGCGGCTTGAGCCAGCCGAACGACCAGCGCGACTCCGCGTCTTCCTGCTTGCGACGATTGCGCTTGCGCGATGCGAGCATCAGACGCGCACTCCCCGTTCGAGGCTCGTTTCCAGCACACGCCACACCAATTCGTCGAACTCGATGCCGCGCGCCTGCGCCGCCTTGGGCACCAAGGAGTGACTGGTCATGCCCGGCGCCGTATTCACTTCCAGCAGGAAATTCGCGCCCGAGCGGTCACGCATCACATCGACGCGACCCCAGCCGCTGCAGCCCGCCGCCCGAAACGCTTCGAACGCAAGCTCCAGCAGCTCGGCCTCGGCGGCGCCGCCAAGCCCCGGACAGATGTACTGCGTATCCTCGGCGACGTACTTCGCGTGATAGTCGTAGTACTCGCCGGCGGGAACGATGCGGATCGACGGCAGGGCTTGCTCGCCCAGGATGCCGACGGTGTACTCGTCACCGACGATCAGCTGTTCCATCAGCAGTTCGCCTTCGTAGCGCGCAGCCAGGGCAACGGCACCCGCCAGATCTGCTTCCTTGAACACGCGGCTCACGCCGACGCTGGAGCCTTCGCAGGCCGGCTTCACGATCACTGGCAGCCCCAGCGCGCGCGCAGCGGCCTCGACGTCATCCATTCTCGACAGACGTGCATAACGCGGCGTCGGCAATCCCAGCGACAACCAGACCTGCTTGGTGCGGATCTTGTCCATCGACAAGGCCGAGCCCAGCACGTCCGAGCCGGTGTAGGGCACGCCGAAGGCATCCAGCAGGCCCTGCAGCACGCCGTCCTCGCCGCCGCCGTGGTGGCCGTGCAGGATGTTGAAGACCCGCTCGCAGCGCTTGGCCTGGATCTCGCCGATCAGTGCCGGGACGCCGTCCACGGCGTACGCATCGACGCCGCGGCGCTGCAGCGCTTCGAGACAATTGCGACCGGAATCGAGCGACACCTCGCGCTCCGACGAAGTGCCCCCCATCAGCACGGCGACGCGGCCGAAATCGCGTGCGTTGCCAATCCTGCTGCTAGCCACGTTGCGCCTCTCCCACGATCCGTACTTCCGGCTTGAGCTGCACGCCGTGCGTGTGCTCGACCGTCCGCATCACGTGTGCGATCAACTGCTCGATGTCAGCGGCGCTCGCCGTGCCGTCGTTGACGATGAAGTTGGCGTGCATTTCCGACACGCGCGCGCCGCCGATACGGAAACCCTTCAACCCGGCGCTGTCGATCAGTCGCGCGGCGTGATCGCCGGGCGGATTGGTGAACACCGAGCCACACGACCATTCGCCGATCGGCTGCGTCGCCTTGCGACGGGCCAGCAGCACGCGGATATCGTCGTTGCTGACGCCTGGCCGTTGCTCGAAACGCAGCCGTGCGCCGAGGAACCATTCGTTGGCCGGTCCCGCGACATGCCGATAGCTCACGCTGAAATCCGCGGCCGGCCGCTCGTGGCGCGCCCCGGCACGGTCCAGCGTTGCCACCGACACCACGTGATTCCAGGTCTCGCCGCCGAAAGCGCCCGCGTTCATGGCGAGCGCGCCGCCCAACGTTCCCGGAATGCCGGCGAAGAATTCCGCCGGGCCCAGACCCCACTTGATGCACTGCTTGGCCAGCTTGGCGCAGGCGACGCCGGCGCCGGCCCAGACTTCGTTGTCGCTCGAGCGCTGCAGCTCGGCAAACACGCCGTGCGTATCGATGACGGCACCCCGCAGCCCGCCATCGCGCACCAGCAGATTGCTGCCGAGCCCGATCCACATCACCGGCAGCGCGGGTTCCAGGTTGCGCAGGAAGGCGGCGAGATCGGCCACGTCGAGCGGCCTGAAGAACAGATCCGCCGGCCCACCCACGTGCCACGACGTGTGCCTGGCCATCGGCTCGTTGCGCAGCACGCGCGCTTCGAAGTCAGGAGGCAGCGCCAGCGCGTTCATGACCGCCTCCGATCGGCAACGGGCGCAGGGCGCACGCTGGCCAGCGTCTTCGGCAGCTCCGCCGCTACGGCGCCGATGCTGCCCGCACCCATGGTGACCACCAGATCGCCGTCGCGGATGATCTGCACCAGGGCCTGCGGCAGCTGCTCGATCTTCTCGACGAACACCGGCTCGACCCGGCCATGCGAACGCACCGCGCGGCAGATGGCTTTGCCGTCGGCACCGGAGATCGGCGCTTCTCCGGCCGCGTAAACCTCGGTCACGATCAGCGCATCGACGCCGGCCAATACGGAGGCGAAATCATCCAGCAGATCGCGCGTACGCGTATAGCGATGCGGTTGGAACGCGAGCACGATGCGCCGCTCGGGCCAGCCCTGGCGGATCGCTTCGAGCGTCGCGGCCAGCTCCGTCGGATGATGACCATAGTCGTCGATCAGCGTGACGCTGCCCGACGCGGTCTGCACATCGCCGTTCTGCTGCAAGCGCCGGTCGATGCCCTGGAAGCTCGCCAGCGCTGCCTGGATCGCGCTGTCGGCCACCTCCAGCTCGGTGGCGACCGCGATCGCGGCCAGCGAGTTCAGCACGTTGTGCCGTCCCGGCCGGTTCAAGGTGACTTCGAGGGCCGCCGGCTGGCCGGAGCGTCGCACCGTGAAACGGGTCTTCACGCCGTCGCGCACGATGTTCTCGGCGCGCACGTCGGCCGGCTGATTGATGCCGTAGGTCACGACCGGGCGGCTGATCTTGGGAATCAGCGCCACGGCATCCGGATCGTCGGCGCACACCACCGCCAGTCCATAGAACGGCAGGTTGTGCAGGAAATCGACGAAGCTCTGCTTGAGGCGTTCGAAGTCGCCCTCGTGCGTGCCCAGGTGATCCTTGTCGACGTTGGTGACGATGGCGATCATGGGCTGCAGGTGCATGAAGGAGGCATCGCTCTCGTCGGCCTCCGCCACCAGGTACTTGCCCTGCCCCAGCCGCGCATTGGTATCGGCGCTGACCAGCCGGCCGCCGATGACGAACGTCGGATCGAGCCCGCCTTCCGCCAGCAGGCTGGCCACCATGCTGGTGGTGGTGGTCTTGCCGTGCGTGCCGGCA
>JBDHQY010000241.1:0-4807 GCA_039807315.1 Steroidobacter sp.
GCCGGCATGGCGAACGGCACTTCCAGCCGCCAGAAGCGCATCCAGGGCGAGAGCTGGAAGGCAGCGGCCGCCTCGCGCAGTTCGAGCGGGACGGTGCGCAAGGACTGGTAGAAGCTGAAGGCCATGTTCCAGGCCTGGCTGGTGAAGATGGCGAAGATCGCCGCGAATTCCGCGCCGAGCACTCTGCCCGGCGCCAGCGCCAGGAAGAACACGATGGTGATCGAGATGAAACCGAGAATGGGCACCGACTGCAGGATGTCCAGCACCGGAATGAGGAGCTTGGCGGCGCGCTCGCTCTTGGCGGCCCAGGTCGCATAGGTCAGGGTGAAAACCAGGGACAGCAGCAACGCTGCCAACATTCGCAGCGTGGTGCGCGCCGCATATTGCGGCAGCATGTGCGGATCCAGCGACAAGGGCTCGGCTTGCAACGCGGCCAGCGGCTGCCACAGGCCGCGGCTCGCCTCTGCCAGGAAGACGATCAGGCCGACCATGACCACGATCGCCACGACATCCCAGCGCGTGGCGAGATCACGCGCGAACCCGAAAGAATGCACCTGCTTTTTCATGCGGCCGCGATGATAGGCAGGCGCTGCCGACACGGCGACTGAAAATTGCTTCAGGCTGCGGGCCACTCGCCGGCGGCTGTTACGATCGCATCGATCCAGCTCCGTGCGGCGCGCCTCGACGTATGGCTACCGGCCGAACTCGCGCTCGCCCGCAGCCCTCACATCGCCGCTCCGAACGACGCTCCGACGGCGGCGCTGATCGCCATGGCGGCAGCGCCCCAGAACGTGACCCGCACGGCGCCCTTGCGCATCGACGCGCCACCTGCCCGTGCCGCGACGGCACCGAGCAACGCCAGAAACACCAGCGAGGTGCCGGCGACGAACTTGGCGGCCCAGGCCGGCGGCACCGCCATGCTCGTGGCAATCGGCAACGTCGCACCGGCGGCGAATGCAGCAGCGGATGCCACTGCGGCCTGAATCGGGCGTGGCTGCGATGC
The DNA here is from genome assembly GCA_039807315.1 of Steroidobacter sp. Lineage (GTDB taxonomy): Bacteria > Pseudomonadota > Gammaproteobacteria > Steroidobacterales > Steroidobacteraceae > Steroidobacter. The sequence continues at coordinate 1,004 of JBDHQY010000241.1, forward strand.
GGGAGTCAACCCCAGCTCGTCGCGCGCATGCGCGCCCAGCGCATCGTGCTTCATCAGCTGCGAGGCGACTTCGCCGGCCAACGCCGGCTCGAGGCCGCGGCGCACGTAGATGCCCGCCAGCTCCCTGTGCTCCGCCTCGATGTCGGCGGCCAGCTCGCGCCGCTCGTGTTCGAGATCCGCATGCTCCGCATCGGCTTGCGAGCTGACGGAAACGTATTCGCCCGCCGCCATCGACAAGGCGCCGGCGACCAGGCCGGCGACACCGGCGAGCAACAGCTGGCCACGCGACGCCTCGGCCGCCGCTACGCCGACCAGCAGACCGGAAGTCGACAGAATGCCGTCGTTGGCGCCGAGCACAGCGGCGCGCAGCCAGCCACTGCGGCCGGAGCGATGACGTTCGTGATGACGGCGCATGCAGGGACCTCGGACGCAAACGACAAGGATGGATCGATGTTTCGCGACTCGCGAGGGTAAACCAGCGCCGGCCCACTGGCACTCGATTACCGACAACACCGCCACCGCCGTCGCGATCATCGGCGCGGAAATCGACGTAACTGCCACGACGGCTGCAGACATCTGCGAAAACCGAGTCCTGCAACCGCTGCCCGGTATCGCGTCCGTATAGGCTGATGCCGCGGCAAGTGACGCGGACGAGTGGAATCAGCAGGAATGCCCAGCGGCGACTGGCAGCCCCGGTCCACGGACCCAAGCGAGGCAGGCACGACGATGGGCCCTGCGCACCGCCGCTCGGCGGCGAGTTCAAGGCGTGAGACTCGGGGGAACGCCAGTCGATCCAGACGACGTACGTACGCTGCGGACAGGACGGCGGCTCGAAGCGACGTTGGGGACCGCGTAGACCGTCAGCCTCGCTTCAGGAGCTGACAGCCCGACGCAGGAAGAAGCTACATGCCGTTTTTCTGCATCTCGTCGGCCAGGCGCCTGATGCCGGCGCTTTCCCAGCCGAAACGCTGATCGGCGACGCTGCCTTCGTCGGCCTGCAGCTCGCTCTGTACCGCGGCCACGTGCGGCGCGACACGACGGATCACCGTGCTTTCCCAGTCCTCGCGCACCAGCGTGCTTTCCGGATCGAAGCTTTCCGGATCCTCACCGACTTCGGGCAGCGAGCCCGGTGTCGGACACGGCATTTTCACGGTGGCGTCGGTATCTGGATACTCGAGATCCTTTTCGCGATGCGCTGTCATAATCTGATCGTCTCCGGCAGCTGAATCCAAGCTACCCGTTCGAGCTGGTTTCCGGCGTGTACCAAGTCACAACGCGGCCAGCGCGCACCGAGGATTACCGACACTCGATGGCGACTGGACCTGCAACCGGACTGCGACGAACAGGATGTGCAACTGCGCCGTGCGTGCGCAGTCGGGGGACTAACGGCCTGGCGGCGAGCGAAGTTCCGCCCGGATTCACGCAGCGGCAGCGGCCGTCAGCGCGAGATCGTGAGCTTGCCGAAAGCGACGCCCAGGTCCCAGCCGCGGCCGGTGCCGCTGAGCGCCAGCGAGACCTCGCCCTTGGTCATTACGGCGGCCTTCGAAGACTTGACCGCGCCGGCATGCGCCTCGGCGGAAACGTACGAGCCCAGCAGCTCGTCGAGATTGTTGGCGCCGGAGAATTCGCCCTGGCCGTTCTCGATGGTGGACTTGCCGAAGGTCAGCCCACCGCCCTTGGCGTCGAGCTTCACGTTCGCCGTTTGTCCGTTCGAGCATTTGATGGTGCCGCTGCCGGAGGCGGTCTTGTAGAAGGCCGACCAGCCTTGCAGACGGAAAGTCATGTGGCAGCTGACATCGGCAGCGGCCGACGCCCCGCTGCCACCCAGCAGCGCCACCATCGACAGGGCACCCGCCACGACTGAGCACGTCTTCATCGTTTCCACCTCGGCCTACACGACCGTAATTCAGTGTATTACAGTGGCTTGCGCCGTTGCCAACGCTCCACGCCACGATCCTCCATGAAGCATCGCCCCGTTTCCCTGGCCGAGTTCTTTCGCGACTACCAGCGGCGGGGCGAACCCCTGGTGCTTGCCACCGTGGCGCAAACGATCGGCTCGACCTACCGCAAGGCCGGCGCGCAGATGCTCATCGCGCACGACGGCAACGCCGCCGGCTTGCTGAGCGGCGGCTGCCTCGAAGCCGACTTGATGGAACGGGCCCACAGGGTACTCGACACCGGCCAGGCGCTGCTGGTCGAGTACGACACGCGCAGCTCGGACGACATCCTGTGGGGTATCGGCCTGGGCTGCGAGGGCGCCATGCGCATCCTCATGACGCGGCTCGACGCGGGTAATCAATACCAGCCGTTCGCCTACACCGAGCAATGTCGCGAAGAGCATGTCGCGGCCAGCATTGCGCTCGTCACCGCCAGCGACAATCCGCGCTATCCGCTCGGATCGAGCTACCGGCTGCACGACGGTCAACACCCGCCACCCACCATCCTCGAAGCACTGGCGTCATCGAAGCCGCGCAGCGCGGCCACGATCGAAGCCGACGGCGCGGCCTTCCTGATCGTTCCGGTCGAGCTGCCGACGCGCCTGCTGCTGCTGGGTGCAGGTCCGGATGCGATGCCGCTGGTGGAGATCGCCGGCCTGGTGGGCTGGCAGGTCACGGTGCTGGACCATCGTCCGGCGTACGCCGTTGCCGACCGCTTTCCTCGCGCCCGCGAAGTGAAAGTGAGTCCCGCCAACGCGCTGCCCGCCGTGCTGGCGCACACTCGATACGATGCAGCCGTCGTCATGAGCCATCACCTCACGTCGGATCAGCACTACTTGGCTGCACTCGCCGATAGCCACATCCCTTACATTGGCCTGCTCGGCCCCGCGCCGCGCCGCGCGCGACTGTTGAGCGAGATCGGCGCCAAGGCCGAACAGCTGGGCCAACGTCTGCGTGGCCCCATCGGCCTGGACATCGGCGCCCGGACACCGGAGACCATTGCGCTGGCCATCGTGAGCGAGATTCAGGCCGCGCGCGCCGGCCGTATCGGTGGCTCGTTCAGCGCGAGTGGCGTGACGAGCAAATAGTCGTACGCCTCTGGCCTGACTTCCACTGCACGCGCATCGCCCCGATCGCGACGAGTACGCCGGCTCTTTGCATCGCCCTGCCGGCATTGAAACACGGCATTCATGATTCAAGCGCACATGCCGTCGCGCAATAGTCATGCACGTCTGTGGCCGTGCGACTGTGGTTGTCGCAGCAAACCTGCGACTGCCCACGAGCCTGTATGCTACGGCCTTCCATAAAAACCAAGGGGAGTCACGATGCGTCCAGTCCTGTCGTTCGCACTGCCGGTCCTGATGCTTGCCTGCCACGCCGCGCTGGCGGCCGCGACACCCGGCCAATCCATGAACAACTCAACGACACCCGCCACGCTGGTGCTCGAAGAAACCGATGTCGCGACGCTGCAGTCGCAGATGAGCGGCGGCACGCTGACGAGCCGTCAATTGACCCAGGCCTATCTCGAGCGCATCGCGGCCATCGACGATTCCGGACCGATGCTCAATGCGGTGGTCGAGATCAATCCGGACGCTCTGAAGGAAGCCGACGCGCGCGACAAGGATCGCAAGGCCGGCAAGGTGCGCGGGCCGCTGCATGGCATCCCGGTGCTGCTGAAGGACAACATCGACGCGACGCCGATGGTGAACTCGGCCGGATCGCTGGCATTGGCCGAGCATCGTCCGAAAACGGATGCCTTCCTGGTGCGCAAGCTGCGCGAATCGGGCGCGGTAATCCTGGGCAAGACCAACCTGAGCGAATGGGCCAATTTCCGCTCCACCCGTTCCAGCTCCGGCTGGAGCGGCCG
>JBDHQY010000242.1:0-4797 GCA_039807315.1 Steroidobacter sp.
ATCGCAGTACGCCGCGTAGCTGGACAGGCCCAGTTCGCGCAGACGGCGCGCCAGGCGTCCCTGCACCAGCTGCCGCTTGTTCGGCCCCAGCACGATCCCGGCGTTCTCGCCGATCACGTGGCGGATGAAGTCGAACTCCCGGTCGCCCAGGGCCGTTGCGAAGCTGGCATCGGCGGCTACCCTGGCAGCCTGATTCGCACTCACGACGACGGTTCCGCCCGAGCCTTCAGCCGTTGGCCACGGCGGGCAGCGGTGCCACGCCGGCAACATCCGCGCCGAGCAGCTGATCGATGTCGAGCAGCATCACCATGCGCCCCGACACGGCGGCCAGCCCCTTGATGAACTCGGTGCTGACGTTCGCCCCCATCTCCGGCGCCGGCTTGATGTCGCCGCCGGCCACGTCGATCACGTCCGACACGCCGTCCACCACCACGCCGAAGTCCCGGCGGCCCGTCGCCGACTCCACCGACAGCACGATGATGACGGTGAGCGGGGTGTACTCGGCGCGTTCCAGATCGAAGCGCATGCGCATGTCGACGATGGGAACGATGGAACCGCGCAGGTTCAGTACGCCCAGCACGTGCGCCGGGGTCTGCGGAATGCGCGTCACCGTGGAGTACCCGCGAATTTCCTGAACCTGCAGAATGTCGACGCCGTAGGTCTCCTCGCCCAGCGTGAACGTCAGTACCTGATGCGAGCCGTCCCCGCCCGCCATGTTCCTGCTCTGTACTGCCTGCGTGCTCATGACTCGATCCTCAGCTGCCGTCCGTCGATCCCGAAATCCCATCGCGCCTGCGTATGGTCCGTGCTCAGAACTCCTGCCAGACGCTGTCGTCGCCGGCGGCGCGAGCCAGCGGCGCCGGGGCGACAACCCGCGGCTTGGCTACGGCAGCCGCGCGCGAAGCCATCGGGCGAAGCGGCTTGCTAGCGACCGCGGCTACCGCACGCTCCGTGATGGGCTGCGCCGCGGGCGCCTGATACATCACGGCCAGATCGCGGGCGCGGAAATAGCCGATCTGCGTGATCAGCCTGGTCGACTGCTGCTCCATCGACTTGCTGGCAGCGGCGGCTTCCTCCACCAGCGCGGCATTCTGCTGCGTGACGCTGTCCATCTGCGTCACCGCGTTGTTGACCTGTTCGATGCCGGCGGACTGCTCTTCGCTGGCCGCGGCGATCTCCGCCACGATGTCGGTGACCTTCTTGACGCTCTCCATGATCTCCGCGAGCGTCCGGCCCGACTCGTCCACCAGCGCCGATCCCACCCTGACCTTGTCGACCGAATCCTTGATCAGGTCCTTGATCTCCTTGGCGGCGCTGGCGCTGCGCTGCGCCAGGTTGCGCACTTCGGTGGCGACCACGGCGAAGCCGCGCCCCTGCTCGCCGGCGCGCGCCGCTTCGACGGCGGCGTTCAGGGCCAGCAGATTGGTCTGGAAGGCGATCTCGTCGATGACGCCGATGATGTCGGCGATCTTGCGGCTGGAGGCATTGATCTCGCCCATGGCGCCGATCGCCCGGTGCACCACCGCCCCACCCTTCTCGGCCTGTTCGCGCGCGCCGACGGCGAGCTGATTGGCCTGGCGGGCGTTGTCCGCGTTCTGCTTCACGGTAGCCGTCATCTCTTCCATGCTCGAGGCGGTCTCTTCGAGCGCGGCAGCTTGCTGCTGCGTACGCTGCGACAGATCGTCATTGCCGTGCGAGATCTGGCGCGCCGCCGAGCCGACGGCCTCGGCGCTGCCGCGCACACCGCCGACGATCTCCACCAGCTTGGTGTCCATGCGACGCAGCGAGTCGAGCAGGCGGCCCAGTTCGTCGTGGTGCTGCACCATGACCTCGTTGCCCAGCTCGCCGCTGGCGATGCGGTCGGCGATGCTCACGGCGGCGTCGAGCGCGCCGACGATGGAGCGCACCAGCAGCACGCCCAGCAAAGCCGCCAGGCCGATGCCGAGCGCAATCGCCCCCAGGATGATCGCGATGTCGCGCTTGAATACATGATCGGCGCTGCCGCGCATCTGCTGCGCCACCTCGATCTGCGTCTTGAGCAGCTCCTCGCCGGCGGCGGTCATCCGGTCGTAGCTCGGGCGGGCCTGCTCGATCAGCAGACTCTCGGCCTGGCTGAACGTGCCGGCCTGCGCCGCCAGCAGCGCCTCCTGCACGAAGCCCAGCACTTCGCTGCCATGATGGCCGAAGCTGTCGGCGATCTGCCGCTCCTTGGCGCTCAGCTCGGTGGCCTGCAGCTTGGCCCACAACGCTCTGACTTCGGGCTCGCGCTCCTTCATCCGTTGCAGCGCAGCTTTCGCCGCGGCGCTGTCCTGGCGGATCACCACGTCTTCGGCGCGGGTCAGCAGCTCGCGATCGGCAGACTCCATGGCGCCGACCCAGCCCGTGGGCATGAAGCGATTGGCGAAGATGGCGTCCAGGCTGGCGTTGCTGGAACGGGTGCCGGTGAGGCCGACGATGCCGACACCGCTCATGATGACGGCGAGCAGCGCCAGCGTCGCGTACAGCTTGGCCTTCACGGTCAGGTTCAGATTCGTCATGACAATTCCTCGAGCTGCAAATCGGTGCTTCTTTGAAGTCCTGGAAATCGTTGGCCGCCGCTAGCGTCAGGCCGCCGCGCGCTGGGTTGCGCCGCGGATCAGGCCCGCCACGTCGAGGATCAGCGCCACCGAGCCATCGCCGAGAATGGTGGCGCCGGAGACTCCGTCGACGCGCCGGAAATTCGTTTCCAGCGATTTGATGACCACCTGCTGCTGGCCGAGCAGATCGTCGACGAACAGGCCGACGCGGCGACCCTCGCCTTCCACCACCATGATCAACCCCTCGTGCAGCTGCGTGGCGCGCGGCTCGACCCCGAACACCTGGTGCAGGCGCACGATCGGCAGGTAGCGATCGCGGAACCAGAACACTTCGCCCTGGCCGGCCACCCGGTTGACCATGCCGGCCTTGAGCTGCAGCGACTCGACGATGGCGACCAGCGGCACGATGTAGCTCTCGCTGCCGACCGCGACCGACTGGCCGTCGACGATCGCCAGCGTCAGCGGCAGCGTGATGATGAAGCGCGAGCCCAGACCGGGCTGCGAGCGCACCTCGATGCTGCCGCCCAGTTCCTTGATGTTCCGGCGCACCACGTCCATGCCGACGCCGCGGCCGGAAATATCGGTGGCCTGCTCGACGGTGGAGAAGCCGGCCATGAAGATCAGCTCGTAGATGGCCTCGTCGGCCGGCACCTCGGTGGGCCCGACGAGACCGCGTGCCCGCGCCTTTTGCAGGATGCGCTCCTTGTTCAGGCCGCCGCCGTCGTCGCCCACTTCCACGATGATGTTGCCGCCCTGGTGATAGGCATCGAGGAACACCGTACCGCCGGCGGGCTTGCCCGCCGCGATGCGCGCCTCGGGCATCTCGATGCCGTGATCGATGCTGTTGCGCACCAGGTGCACCAGCGGATCGCCGATCTTCTCCAGCACGGTCTTGTCGAGCTCGGTCTGATCGCCGCTCATCTTCAGCTCGACGTTCTTGCCCAGCCGGCCGCCCAAGTCGCGCACCATGCGCGGGAAGCGGCTGAAGACGAAGCTGATCGGCAGCATGCGCACACGCATGACGCTTTCCTGCAGCTCCCGCACGTTGCGTTCGAGCTGCGCCAGCCCGGCGCGCAACTGCTCGGCCGCCGAGCCCTCCGGCCGCGAGCCCAGCTGCGTCAGCATGGACTGCGTAATGACCAGTTCGCCGACCGCGTTCATCAGCTCGTCGATCTTCTCGGTGCTGACGCGGATGGAGCTGCCGTCGCCGAGGCCATGCTTCGGCGCCTCGTGGGAAGGCTCGTGCGCCGGCACCGCGGCGAGATGCGGGCGCGCCGGCTCCGGTTGCTGCGGCTTGCTCTCGACGGGCTTCGCCGGCTGCGTGGCCGGCTTCGCGGCCGCAGCAGGTGCGGATTCGACGACCGTCTCTTCCCGGATCTGCAGCTCGCAGTCGCCTTCGGCCCAGTCGAAGATTTGTTCGATGACCTCGCGCGCGGCCCCGGTCCGCAACCGCAGCTCCCACGCCAGGAAGCACGCCTCCGGATCCAGCGCCGCCAGCGCCGGTAGATTGCGCGCCTCCACCGTCACGTCGAGCTCGCCGAGCTCCGACAGCTCGTGCAGCATGCGCAACGGATCGTTGCCGTGCGCGAACAGCTGCGGATAAGGACGGAACACGATGTGCCAGCAACGCAGTCCGGCAGCGGGGGCCGCCTGCGCCGCTGTCGACGCCTCGGCAACAGGCGCCGTTGCCGCCGGCACGGGCTGGGAAGCAACGACCGCATCCTTCTGCACGATCGCCAGCTCCAGATCGAACTGCAGGTCGGCGACACGCTGGGCGTCGATCGGCGTCTTGTGCTGGACCGCGCGCAGCATCTCGCGCATGACATCGACCGAGCGCAACAGCAGATCGGTGATGGCGCGCGTGACGCTCATGCGCTGGCCGCGCAGCTCGTCGAGCAAGGTCTCGCAGCTATGGGTGAAGGACGCCACTTCCGCGAAACCGAAGGTGGCGCTGCCGCCCTTGATCGAATGGGCGACGCGGAAGATGGTATTGATCAGCTCGGGCTCGGGCGCGCCGACGTCGAGCTGCAGCAACGACGCTTCCATGGTATCCAACGCTTCGAAGCTCTCGTCGAAGAACGCATCGTGAAACTGTGCCAGATCCAGTGCCATGGCTACCTCAGCACGCGCTGCAGGGTGGTCACCAGCCGCTCGGGATCGAAAGGCTTGACGATCCAGCCGGTGGCGCCGGCATCCTTGCCCGCGCGCTTGCGCTCGACGG
>JBDHQY010000243.1:0-4786 GCA_039807315.1 Steroidobacter sp.
CTACCTGGAGAAGGTGGTCAGGGAGGATCTGCCGCCGGAAGCGCAGGTCAACTACGACGGAGAGTCGCGCGAGTTCAAGAGGACCGGCGGTGCCCTGTACTTCACGTTCCTGCTGGCGTTGACCATCGTGTTCCTGGTGCTGGCGGCGCAGTTCGAGAGTTTCCGCCATCCGTTCATCATCATGATGACGGTGCCGCTGGCGGTGACCGGCGCGCTGCTGGGTTTGTTCATGGAGAACGGCTCCATCAACGTGTTCAGCCAGATCGGCTGCATCATGCTGATCGGCCTGGCCGCCAAGAACGGCATTCTGATCGTCGAGTTCGCCAACCAGTTGCGCGACCGCGGCAAGGAATTCCTGGAGGCGGTGATCGAGGCGTCGACGATCCGGCTGCGGCCGGTGCTGATGACCAGCCTGTGTACTCTGTTCGGCGCCATGCCGCTGTTGCTCGCCTCGGGAGCCGGCGCGGAAAGCCGTCGGGCCATCGGCGCGGTGGTGGTCTACGGTGTCGGCTTCTCCATGCTGCTGACGCTCTACATCGTTCCGACGGTCTATTCGCTGGTGGCGCGCGATTCCAAGTCGCCCGAGCATGTCACCCGGCTGCTGGAGCGTCTGCGGCTCGCCACCGCCGCCAAGCAGCCGGCCAGTCCGGCTCCGACCGAAGAGAAGCCGGCTCACTGAGCGTTTACCCGCCCTGGATCGACCGGGGCGGGGATTCTGCCGGGCACAAGAGCCGGTGCTTCGCGCCGGCTCGGGTCCAGCCCCCGATGAGCAAATGTTCGCGGCAGGGCGCCGCTCGAGGCCTGGTAGGCCTCGTTGCTGAGATCTCGGGTTAAATTCCCTCAACCCAGCTCAGGGTATTCCCTCGATTCATTCTTTCAATCGTAAATAAAATATTTACAGAAGAACGATCTGCCACAGGCCCGGCCTGTGCTCGGCGGCTTGCTAGAATCCAGCTCGTTCCGCCGCCGATGTCCTGCTTTCAGCCGCAGTTCCCGCGCTCTGGGTGTCCTGCGGCAGGCGTCATTGCCGGCTTTCAGATTGCGAGTGCGCCATGGCCCTGTCGCCCTATCAACAACTTGAAGTGGAATTTCGCCGTCTGCACGCGTTCCGCAGCGCCGCAAGCATCCTGCGCTGGGACTCGGCGGTGATGATGCCGCGTGGCAGCTCGGACCTGCGCGGCGAGCAGCTTGCGGCGCTCGAGACCGAGTGCCATTCGCTCATCATTTCGCCCAGGGTGTCGCGGCTGTTGGAGCGTGCCGACGCCAATGCCTCGGTGCTTGAAGATTGGCAGATTGCCAATCTGCGTGAGATGCGCCGCGAGCGCGATCACGCCATCGCCATTCCACAGAGCCTGGTCTCGCGGCTGGCCAAGGCAACCGCACGCGCCGAAGTGAAATGGGTCGAGGCGCGTCAGGCGAGCGATTTCTCGCTGTTCGCTCCGTACCTGGAGGAAGTGATCGGTCTGTTGCGCGACAAGGCCACCATTCTCGGCCAGGCGCTGAATCTCGATCCCTACGATGCGCTCGCCGACGAGTTCAGCCCCGGCCTGCGCAGCGCCGAGATCGATTCCATATTCACCACTCTTAGCCGGCGCCTGCCCGGCCTGATCCACGAAGTGATCGAGCGGCAGTCGAGCCGGCCGCCCATGGAAATCGTCGGCCGCTTCACGCCGGCAAAGCAGCGGGCGCTGGCGCTGGAAGTGATGAAGGCGCTGGGCTTTCCCTTCGAGCGCGGTCGGTTGGATGAAAGCGAGCATCCGTTCACCGGCGGCGTTCCCGGCGATATCCGCCTGACCACCCGTTTCAGCCCGACCGATCCGCTGACCGGTCTGATGGGCGTGCTGCACGAGACCGGCCATGCCATGTACGACGTCGGCCTGCCCGAGGCCTGGCGCGGCCTGCCGGTGGGCCGCGACCGCGGCATGGCCATGCAGGAAAGCCAGTCGCTGCTGCTGGAAATGCTGATCTGCCGCAATCGTCCGTTCCTGAAGTACCTGCAGCCCTTGCTGGAAAAGGCATTCGGCGTGTCCGGAGCGGTGTGGGAGGTCGAGAACCTGTATCGCCTGCTGATCCGGGTACGGCGCAGCCTGATCCGCGTCGATGCCGACGAAGTGACCTATCCGGTGCACGTCATGCTCAGGTACGAGCTGGAGAACGAGATCCTGAAGGGCGAGCTCAGGATCAAGGACCTGCCCGAGGCCTGGAACACGCGCATGGAGGATCGCCTGGGCGTGCGTCCGGCCACGGATGCCGATGGTTGCCTGCAGGACGTGCATTGGGCGGTGGGTTCGTTCGGCTACTTCCCGTCTTATGCCATCGGCGCGGTCATCGCCGGCCAGCTCTATGAGAGCCTGCGCGCCGACCGGCCGGAGCTGGACGAAGAGATCGCCGCCGGCCAGTTCGGCGGCCTGTTCGACTGGCTGCGGCAGAATGTCCACGGTCTGGGGGCGAGCCTGAGCACCCCCGAGCTGATCAAGCGCGCCACCGGCAGACCGCTGTCGGCCGCGGCCTGGCTGCGCTACATGGAAGGCAAATATCTCGAGGACTGAGGTCCTTTGGCTAGAATCCCGCCTGCTGCCATCGGTTGGCGGCGCCCACCCACAGCCCGCAGCGATTGCCCATGTCCGCCGTTCTCGAACCCTCCAACAATTTCAAGCGCTTGCAGGCCCGCCTGCGCGGCGAGGTCGGCAAGGCCATCGAAGCTTTCCGCATGATCGAGCAGGGCGACCGGGTGATGGTGTGCCTGTCCGGCGGCAAGGACTCGTACACGCTGCTCGACATCCTGCTGTCCCTGCAGCGCAGCGCGCCGGTGCATTTCGAGCTGCTCGCGGTGAATCTGGACCAGAAGCAGCCGGGATTCCCGGCGCACGTGCTGCCCGACTACCTGCGCGGGCTGGGCGTGCCGTTCCACATCATCGAGCAGGACACCTACAGCGTGGTCAAGCGAGTCATTCCCGAAGGCAAGACCATGTGCGGGCTGTGCTCGCGGCTGCGGCGCGGCGCGCTCTATCACTACGCTGCGGAGAACGGCATCACCAAGATCGCGCTCGGCCATCATCGCGACGACATCGTCGAGACCCTGTTCCTGAACATGTTCTTCGGCGGCAAGCTCAAGGCCATGCCGCCCAAGCTCCGGTCCGAGGACGGCCGCCACATCGTGATCCGGCCGCTCGCCTATGTCGCCGAATCGGACATCGAACGTTATGCGCGGGCCCGTGAATTCCCGCTGATTCCGTGCTCGCTGTGCGGTTCGCAGGAGAACATGCAGCGCATGGAGATCAAGAAGATGCTGCGCGAATGGGAGCAGCGCTATCCGGGGCGCACCGAGTCGATCTTCTCCGCCCTGCGCAACGTGGTGCCGTCGCATCTGGCGGATCCGCAGGCGTTCGATTTCGCGAATCCGCAAGACGGCCCGACGTTCTGAAGCGACGGCGGTTCCCTTGCGGTGTGGCACGAATTTTCACATCCATGCGGCGGTATCGGCGAGCAGCTCATGACCCAGCAGTACGTAGTGTTCTCTCACGGCCAGGACGGCGAGCCTTGGGGCTCGAAGATCGTGGCGCTGGCCGAGGTGGCGCGCCGCCATGGACTGCAGGTCGAGTCGGTCGACTACCGGGGCATGGCCGATCCGCTGGCGCGCGTGGCCAAGCTGCTGGCGTTCTGCAAGGAGCTGCCGGGCTCGCTGCTGCTGGTCGGCTCGAGCATGGGCGGTCATGTGGCGGCGGCGGTTTCGACGCAGGTGCCCACGCGCGGCTTGTTCTTGCTGGCGCCCGCCTTCTACATGCCGGGATACGAGCAGTACACGCCGAAGTCTCCCGCGTGTCCGGTGGAGATCGTGCACGGCTGGAACGACGACGTCGTGCCGCCGCAGAACAGTATCCGCTTTGCCCAGCAATACCGTTGCACGCTGCACCTGCTGGACTCGGATCACCGCTTGACGGCGAGCATCGGCGACATCTGCCGGCTGTTCGATCTGTTCCTGCAGCGGCTGGCGCGGCCGTAGCAACAGCGCAACGCCGTTACGGTACTATCGCTCATCGACTCGACAAGGGAACGGCCATGAAGCAGCAGCGGCTCCTGTTGACGACCATCTGCCTGTTTACCCTGGGCGCCTGCGGCAGCGGCGCGGGATCGCAGCAAGCAGCGGAACCGCCACCGGTCCAGGACACGGCGTTCGGCGACATGGTCGGCACCATGGACAAGGCGCGCGGCGTGCAGGATACCGTCGATGCACAGAAGCAGGAGCTGGATCGCCAGCTGCGCTCCGCGGAAGGCGAGGACGACGCTGCGAACGAAGACTAGTCGTTGATCGAAGGCCCGCGTCGCGCGGCCACGCGACGCATCGAATACAACGAAAGAAGCCGATGGCTGATCAGTCCGGGTGGGATCGTTTGCTGTTGTCGGTGCTGCGAGCGCCGATTGCCATGTGGGCGAGGCCACATGTGCTCCCCGAGGATCTGCGCAAACGCTACGCGCAGCATCCACGGCCGGTCTGTTACGTACTCGACCGGCGCAGCGTTGCGGATCTGGTAGTGCTCGAGAAAGTGGCGCGTGCCAGCGAGCTGCCCGATCCGTTGCAGGCGCTGCGACCACCGCTGCCGCCACAGTCTTTTTTCTTCCTGGAGCGCCTGGCCGGTTTCTGGGGCGATCGCATCGATCGACGTATCTCTTCGACGCTGCGCGACCTGGTCGCGGCGGCGGCTGCGGATCCGGCGCTGGACGTGGACTTGATTCCGGTGAGCGTGTTCTGGGGCCGCGCGCCGGACAAGGAAGGCTCCTGGCTGCG
>JBDHQY010000244.1:0-4784 GCA_039807315.1 Steroidobacter sp.
CCGCCACGACACTGACGCCGCCATTCGGCTCGAACTGATGCAGATGAATGTGCAGCAGGGTGGCGCCGGCCACTGCCACACAACGCCGCAGCGTGGCCTCGATATGGTCGAGCTCGTTCAACCTGCGCGCGCCGTGCAAGTCGACGATGAGGTGGGCGCCGGCAAAGCATAGTCCGTCACGCTCGGTGAAAAAATCCAGCGAACGTGCCGCATCGGCAGGACGCCGCGCCACGGCGTCCTGCCGCAGCAATTCGAAGTTGAGCACCTTGCGAGCACCGCTATCCGCTCGCCATGCGCGTCGCGCTTGCTGTGTCATTTTGCCGAGATCTCCTTGTTCGAGGTTTCAGATGACTGCCTACACCGCCGGCTCTGCTGCGGCGCCCAGGGATGGGCCGATGCCCTGCCGGTGCGGCTTGCAGCCGGTCTGCGACCCGCTCGGTGCAATCAACACATCGCAGCGCGCCCTGCGCACCAGCACGTTGGTCATATTCCGGCGCAGCATCCGTGTCGCCAGCGGCAGGCGATCGAAATCCGTCACGATGAGATCGGGTCGAGCGCCGCGCAGCGCGCTTGCAACCGAATCGGAGCTGGCGTGCGCCAGCATTCGATACTGCGGTTGCACCGGGTGCGCGATGCCGAGGCGCGACACGATCTGAGCCAGCGACCTTGCGGAATCGATGGATGCAGCCGCAAAGGTGATGGCGGCATAAGCCGCCGTTGGATCCGCATTCACGACCAGCACCGCGCACCGGGCTCTCGCCGCCAGGCGCTCGGCCGTGGTGCCGAGCAGCCAGTCGGCCGTTCTCGGCCGATACGAGCCCAGCACGATCAGGTCGGGACACCAGTCGCGTGCCACTCGCGCAACCAGGCGATGCGGCTGGCCGATGCGCACCGAGATGTCGGGTGGCTCGATCAGCCGGCCCCATTGCCGCACCCGCCAGGCCAGCGCGTTGTGGGCGCGGTCGGCCATGCAGCCGGCGAGCCGCAACGGCTTTTCCGCATCTACCACGTGCAACAGCAGAGATTGCGCATTGGACGCGGCCGCCAGCGACAGCGTCCGCTGCAAAGCGAAGTCCGAACGCGTCCGCAGATCGGTGGCGCACAACACCCTGAGCTTCGGTCGCTCGTGCGGCGCCATGAGAAGAGGCCTCGGGCCACCCTTGACCCGAGGCGCGAATGCGATCCTGGTCATGCCGCGCGCAGCCAGCTCTTGCGAGGCGCCGCCGGCGGAGAGATCGCCAGCACGTCGCAATCGATCTTGCGGAACACCTGGTCGGCGACGCTGCCGAACAGAATGCGCTTGAGCATGAACCAGCGGCTGACGCCGAGCACCAGCAGCTGCGGCCGGGCCAGCTGGATCGCCTGCGTGATCGCATCGAACGGTCGGGCGGCCTGCGCCGAAGCGTGCACCTTTTCCGGATCGACACCCAGCTCCCGCAGATCCTGGACCAGGTCCCGCATCACCACCGAGCGCCAGCGCCGCTTGTGCTCCTCGATCTGCCTCTCCACCGTCGCCTCGCTGTCGAGCAGGCCGTAGTAAGGCGGATCGAAGGCATGCACGAACCATGTATAGGCATTGTCGAGCATGCCCATGTTCGCCACGGTGCGCGCCACGTGCAGCGAGGTCGCCGACAGATCGGTGGCCAGCACCACGCTGTCGTACGTCGTCGTTGCAGCCCCGCTCACCACCAGTACCGGGCGATGCGTGGCGCGAATCACGCGCTCCGCCGTCGTTCCGATGACCGCATCCAGCCGACTTCGCTGCGGCAACGCCATGACGATCAGATCCGGATTCCATTCACGCGCGACGGCAGCGATCACCTGTAGCGGTTTGCCCAATCGCACTGCCACGTGAGCATCCTGCGGCGCGTGATTCATGGCGCGCTCGCCTTGCGAAAGCAGCCGGGCCTGCGCGCGATTGACCTTCATCCGAATCACGCGCCCGGATTGAGCATCGTCCACAGCGTGCAGGAACAACACTTCCGCATCCCACTGCCGGGCAAGCATCGCGGTACGCAACACTGCATCGTCGGATCTCGCGGTCAGATCCGTCGCGCACAACAATCTCTTTCTCATTGGCGCGCCCTCCCCGCTAAGCCGCGAACCGCTTGCCCGGCGGCCCATCATCGAGATGCTGCGAATGCTTCACGGCTTCGATGCGCAGGCGGCGCAATCCACCGGGCATGCACCATTCCACGACGTCGCCCACGCGACATCCGAGCAACGCCGTACCGAGCGGCGCAAGCACGGAAATCCGCCCCCCGGCGACATCGGACTGCGGCGGCAGCACCAGCGTGTATTCGCTGTGTACGCCGGATTCGACGTCCAGCACGGTGACGCCGGACGCCAGCGCGACCACATCGGCCGGCAGCGATCCGGCCTCGACCACCACGGCTCGCTCCAGCTCCTCCTGCAGATCCAGCAGATGCTCGCGATCGACGGCGGCGGCGCGTGCAGACGCACCCAGCAGCGTACGCAACCACAGCAGGTCGGGCCGGCTCACCATGATTCGGGTTTCCATCGCGATTCTCCTGATCAGTCGGCACGGCGGGACGCCGGCGGTCATTGCAGGCGTGGCAAAGGCAATCTTGCGCCGGATTGTTTTACGACGCGGCCGTCATTAGATCCATTAGAATTATTCGAGCCAACATTTAGATTTAACGGAAGCGTCATGCCGATCCCCGCGCCACGGCTCAACTACCAGCATCTGCTCTACTTCTGGGCGGTCGTGCGCAGCGGCAGCCTCACCAAGGCGTGCGCGGAGCTGCACCTTTCGGCGCCGACGGTCAGCGCTCAATTGCGTACCTTCGAGGAGCGGGTCGGCGAGAAGCTGTTGATGAAATCCGGACGCACGCTGGTGCCCACGGAGATGGGACGGCTGGTATACAGCTATGCCGAGGAGATCTTCGGCCTGGGCGGCGACCTGCTGAACGCGCTGGCGCAGCGACCGACGCGCAAGCCCATGCGCCTGGCGATCGGCGTCGACGACGTCGTGCCGAAGGAAATCGTGCAGCGGCTGCTGGAAGCGGCGCTCGGCATCGAGCACGCGGTGCAGCTCGTCTGTCGCGAAGGCACGCTGGAATATCTGCTGGAAGAGCTGCAGGTCCACGAGCTCGACGTCGTCATCTCCGACTCGCCGGTCACGCCGAGCCGCAACCTGCGTGCCTACAACCATCCTCTGGGCAGCTGCGACGAATCCTGGATGGCAGCGCCGGCGCTCGCCCGGCAGCTGCGCGCCGGTTTTCCCAAATCACTCGACGGCGCCAACGTATTGCTGCCGACGCAGGACACGGCAATCCGTCGTGCGCTCGATCAATGGCTCGACCGGCACGGTGTGCGGCCCTACGTGGTAGGCGAGTTCGAGGATTACGCCTTGCTGCGCGCGTTCGCGCGGGCCGGCCACGGCGCCGCGCCCGTGCCCAACGTGCTTCTGGAACAGTTCAAACGAGACTCAGGGCTGGCGGTCCTGGGGCCGGCACGCAAGGTGCGCACCGAGTTCTATGCCATCTCCATGGAGCGCAAGATCAGGCACCCGGCGGTGCTTGCGATCAGCGAGAAGGCGCAGCAGATCTTCCGGTCCTGATCTCACGCCGCGTCCCCACCCGGCAGCGTGGGCTCAACCTGCGCGTAGTGGCTCAGCCACATCACCAGCTGCACATGCTCGGACGTCAGCTCCCTGACTCTCCTCGGGTATCCGAGCAGGCGCGCCAACGAGGCGCTGGCACGCACGACGCCGAATTTGTCGTTCGATTCCGTATCCAGGATCGCAGCGCCGCGCGTCAACAAGTCTCGCTTGACCGCGTCGAGTTGAGCCGGCGGACAAAGCACGCGCAGCCCCATGTATGGCTCCTCGACTATCCGGCCGCGACGATAGCGTACGAGCGGCGGGCCGACGCACAACGCGTCCGCGTACAGGTCGTGGAGCTTGGCCAGGGGCCGCTCGAGTGCCAGTTCCGTTTCGGCCAGTATCGTCAGGCCCGCGCCCGTCGCCTCGAAGGCAAGATCTTCCTGGCGGCCCAGCAGCTGCATGGCGGTGCGCGCAAACGCGAGCTGAAATTTTTCGGCTCGATGCGAGCAAGTGCGTTCGATGGCGTAGTCCTGGAGCACCCGTCACTCCATAAAGGCAGTTTGACGACCGCCCGAGCAAATGCGGCGAACCACCGGCGGTGGCTCTGCCGGCTCATCGTGGCGGCACATTGCGCGGCAAGCCGCGCGATCTCATCGTTGGAAGCAACCCGGGCTCAGCGCGCGCTGCGGCTGAGAGACCGGGTTCAGGCAAGCCAGGCGGTATCGCCGGTGGTTGCAACGGGAAGGCAAGCGACGGCGATGCCCGGACGGCGCACTGATCTGGCGGATAGTTGGAGGCGCGGCGAGAGCATTCGATGCGTCATGGGTGATGGTTCACCGACGCAGGTATAACCCAAGCGCAATCGAATAGATAGCCGTCGGACGTCTACAGCTGGAAGTCGCGACCGGCGAGCATGGCCTTCACGGCGGCGCTGCGGATGACGAAGTCGCCGAACGATTCGCCGACCTGCCGCTGCGCCGCGAAGCCCAGCAGCAGCGGCCGCAGCGCCTGCAGAATCTGCTCTTCGCCGATGTTCTCGCGATACAGCGAGTTCAGGCGGTCGCCGTTGGCGCTGGCGCCGAGATACAGGTTGTATTTGCCCGGCGCCTTGCCCACCAGCGCGATCTCGCTCAGATAGGGACGCGAACAGCCGTTCGGGCAACCGCTCACGCGAATCGAGATCGCATCCTTTTCGAGACCCACCTCGCGCAGGATG
>JBDHQY010000245.1:0-4744 GCA_039807315.1 Steroidobacter sp.
AACCCGCCCGAACAGGGCGGGTTTTTCGTTGCTGGACATCGGGCTTCGAGACATGACTGCGAGATGCTTGTTTGCGCTGCTCGATCCAGGCTTCCACTTCGGCCAAGTCCCACACGACGCAGCGCGGCGTCAGGTTGAAGCGGCGCGGGAACTCGCCGCGGCGCTCCATTTCGTAGATCGTCGTTTCATTCAGTACCTATCGGGACAACTTGCCAGGGCGAGTTGATAGCGGCTAGACGGCGGCGTTGCGGTGGAGCTGAAGTCGCATCTTCCGATTGAGCGGCGGGTGCGCGTGATCGGCGCCACCTGGCTCGACCAGCAGTCGATCGGCGGCGGCAAGGGGCTGGGCGACCTGGGGTTCGGCGCGGAGGCGAAGGACGCGCAGGACATCGCCGCAGAGACGGGCTTGGAGCATCGGCCAGTCGCGGACGGGCAGCGCGCGGCCGGCATCTACCGGCGCAGTGTCATGCTCGCCAGCGGACGCTACGCGCTACTCGATGACGGCAAAGGGTTCTCGCGGGTGCCGTGGAAGCCGGTCATCGAACAGCGGTGGGGGCAGCAGCTCGCCGCGACGGTGCGCGGCGGCGGCGTGTCCTGGGAGATTGGCCGGCGGGGCGGTCTCGGAATCTCGTGAGGCAGCCGGCACCGCGGCAGCCAACAACGCACGCCGACGGCAACAGGCATCCCGAGCGTTCACAGGTCAGGTCGGTTCCACGCGCGGCGGCCAAGCACATATACGTTGGTATATCGCGGTTATGCGCACGTCGAACGCGGAAGTCCCAATGCCTGCTGGCACCCATAGAATCTCGATGTGAAAATTCCACTTGTCGCCGGCGGGAGTGGCTAATGGCGCGGGTCATCGAAGCGAGTGAAGTCCGTTCTCGACTCGTCCCGACCAGGCTTTGTGTGCCGGCAAGTTGATACGAATACCGTAGTGACCGACACGTGCTCCTTGTCGTGGCCGCGACGACGTGCGAGCGCTGGACTGAACAGGAGAAAGCACATGGACCCCGACCCGAGTAGGCGCTTCAGCGCGCCACATCGTTCGCTCGACAAGTCTTTGAACACCACGTACCGGGCGCCAGCTCCGAAGTCCTCGCTCACCTGAACAGGTGAGGTGCCTTCGCGGCTGCGTGCCGAAGGAGGACCTCATGCTGTTCCGCCGCACCCATCACAGCGACGCATTCCAGCGCGCACTGCGCGCCGCCGTCGCAGCTCATCGCCCCGTCACCCTGCGCGCCTTGCTGGCCTCTCACGGCGACAGGGCCTTTGCCAACGCGCTTGCCGACCTCTCCGGCCGCGTCATCGCCGATGCGCTGTCGATGCTTGCCGCGCCGGACCGCGCCAGCGTCCGGAACCGCCTGCCTCGCGCCGCACGCCAGCGCCTGTGCGATGTCGAGAGCCAGCGCGTGCGCGCCTCGGCCTACGCGCGGCCGGCGGCACCGTCGTCGCCTCTGTTCCTTCTCAGGTAGAGGAGACGCGCGCGCACCGAGGCAACCCACTCACGAGGCGGCTCGTCCGCAAGCTCGGCATGTCCGTTTCCGCCGAGCTTGCGAACGACCTTGAGCGCCTGCCAACGCGATGTGGCGACCGATCCATGCCCGTTTTCCATTCATTTGAGCCAGGCCCGTCCCATGAAGATCACACCTGTTGTCCTGACCATCGCCTGCCTAGCGTCGCTGGCTGCGTGCGATGGCAAGAAATCGCCCATCAACTCGGAAGCGGCGGGGACTTCCGACGTTCGGCGCGAGGGCACGGCCGTCGCGGTGCCCGCCGCGTCGCCGCTGCGCAAGAACCTGGTCGTCGCGGGCGTCGAGCAGCAGACGTTCGCGCGGGCCATCGACGCGCCGGGCGTCATCGAGGCGGTGTCCGAGAAATTGGTGAAGAGCACGCCGCCGCTGACCGGCCGCAGCGCGCGACTGCGCCACCAGCTCGGCGATGCCGCCGAGGCCGGCGAAGCGCTGGCCACCATCGATTCGCCCGACCTCGGGTCCGCGTACAGCGAACACATCAAGGCGCAGGCGACGCTGGCGCAGGCGCGCCAGGAGTTCGAGCGCCAGAAGGCGCTGCAGGAGGAGGACATCTCGGCGAAGAAGGACTTCGAGGCCGCGCAAGTGGTGCTGTCCGCCGCCGAAAGCGATGCCCGAGCGACGAGCGACCGACTGGCACAGCTCGGCGCGTCCGCCGGCGCGGCCTCCTGGCGCGAGTACGTTCTGCGCGCCCCGATCGCCGGTCGCATCGTCGAAATGAACGGCTCGCAAGGCGGCTACTGGAACGACAACACCGCCTCGATCATGACCATCGCAGACCTTTCCACCGTCTGGCTTTCGGCCAGCGTTGCGGAGAAGGATCTGTCGCAGATGTTCGTCGGCCAGGCGGCGCGCATCGTTCCCAACGCCTATGCCGAGCGCGCGTTCGACGGCAAGGTGAAGTACATCGGCGATCTGCTCGACCCCGACACGCGCACGGTCCGGGTTCGCGTCGCCATCGACAACCGCGAGGGCCTGTTCAAGCCCGGCATGTTCGCCCGCGTGAGCTTTTCGGGCGCCAGCCATCCGGCGTTGCTCGTGCCCACGACCGCGCTGCTGCAAAGCGGCCTCTTTACGCGGGTCTTCGTCGAGCAGTCCCCGTTCCGCTTCGAGTCGCGCGTGGTCAGCGTGGGAGCGAGCGTCGGCGATCGCGTCGAAGTGCTGTCCGGTCTGAAGGCCGGCGAGCGCATCGTCGTCAAGGATGGGGTGCTGCTCAATGATTGATGCCATCGTCAGCACCTGCTTCCAGCGCCGCGGCATCGCCTGGCTGGTCTTCGTGTTCGTCGCGCTGTACGGCGCATGGAGCTGGAAACAGCTTCCGGCCGAAGCCTATCCCGACATCGCCGACGTGACCTCGCAGATCGTCACGCAGGTTCCCGGCCTCGGTGCCGAGGAAGTGGAACAGCAGATCACCATTCCGCTGGAGCGTGCGCTGCTCGGCACGCCGGGCATGCACGTGCTGCGCTCGCGCAGCCTGTTCGCGCTGTCGCTCATCACCGTCGTCTTCGAGGACGGCACGGACGGGTATTTCGCCCGTCAGCGGTTGCAGGAGCGGTTGAACGAGGTGTCACTGCCCTACGACGCCGTACCCGGCCTCGACCCCTACACCTCGCCCACTGGCGAGATCTACCGCTACACGCTGGAGTCCAGGACGCGCAGCCTGCGCGAGCTGTCCGAGCTGCAATTCTGGACCGTCATTCCGCGCCTGAAAAAAGTGCCGGGCGTGGTGGACGTGACTAATTTCGGCGGCCTGACGACGCAATTCATGCTCGAACTCGAACCCGAGCGGCTGCGCCAGTACGACCTGTCGCTGCAGGAAGTCAAGGACGCGATCAACGCGAACAACGCCAACGGCGGCGGCAGCCTTGTCGATCGGGGCGAGCAGAGCTACGTGGTGCGTGGTGTCGGGCTGCTGCGATCGCTCGACGACATGGGCAACGTCGTCGTCAAGACCAAGAGCAGCGTGCCCGTGCTGGTCAAGGACCTGGGGAGGCTGACCTACGGCAACGTCGAGCGCCGCGGCATCCTCGGCAAGGACGACAACCCCGACACGCTCGAAGGCATCACGCTGCTGCTGAAGGACTACAACCCTTCACAGGCACTCGCCGGCATCCACGAGGCGGTGCGCGACCTGAACGATAACCTGCTGCCGAAGGATGTCACGGTCGTTCCCTATCTGGACCGCACCTCGCTGATCGACGCCACCTTGCATACAGTGAGCTTCACGCTCACCGAAGGCATGTTGCTGGTCAGCCTGGTGCTGCTGTTGTTCCTCGGCAGCCCGCGTGCAGCGGCGATAGTCGCACTGACGATTCCGCTGTCGCTGCTGATCGCGTTCGTGTTCATGCACCACTTCCAGATTCCGGCGAATCTGCTGTCGCTCGGCGCCATCGACTTCGGCATTCTGGTGGACGGCGCCGTCGTGCTGGTCGAGAACATCCTGCGCAAGCGCGAGGAGAACGAGGACCGTCCCCTGCAGGCGCAGGACGCGATCCGGGCGACCTTGCAGGTGGCGAGGCCGATCTTCTTCGGGATGGCCGTGATCGTCTGCGCGTACTTGCCGCTGTTCGCCTTCCAGCGCATCGAATACAAGCTGTTCTCGCCGATGGCGTATGCGGTCGGCGCTGCGCTCGCTGGCGCGCTGATCGTGGCGCTCACGCTGATCCCGGCCCTGGCCTGGCTGGCGTTCCGTAAGCCGCGCAAGGTGTTCCACAACCCGGTGATCGACGCGCTATCCGTGCGCTATGCCGGATTCCTGGAGCGGACCGTGGGCAAGACTCGGTGGCTCGTCGCCACCTGCGCCGCCGCGGCGCTGGGCCTGATCGTGTCGTTCTCCACCATCGGGCGCGACTTCCTGCCGTATCTGGACGAAGGCTCGCTGTGGCTGCAAGTGCAGATGCCGCCGGGCATCACGCTGGACAAGGCGTCGGCGATGGCGAGCGAATTGCGGCGAGTCACGCTGGCGTTTCCTGAAGTGTCCTACATGGTGACGCAGACCGGCCGCAACGACGACGGCACCGACTACTGGACGCCCTCGCACATCGAGGCGAGCGTCGGATTGCGTCCGTACAAGGAATGGAAATCCGGTCTGACCAAACAGGCATTGATCGCCAAGCTGGCCGAGCGCTACGCGCAGCTGCCCGGCTACACGATCGGCTTCATGCAGCCGATGATCGACGGCGTGCAGGACAAGCTGTCGGGTGCGCACAGCGACC
>JBDHQY010000246.1:0-4734 GCA_039807315.1 Steroidobacter sp.
AGATTTGGTGCGGATGAGAGGACTCGAACCTCCACGGATTGCTCCACTACCACCTCAAGGTAGCGTGTCTACCAGTTCCACCACATCCGCACCGAGGTAACTCATCGGTGTCGACCGTCTTCTGTAAAGCGGTCTTGCATTCGGCCCCTGGTAGAGCGGGCCATCGAATCCTTGCCGTCAGTTGTTGGGCGCCGGCTCGGCAGGAGCCGTGGCGGCCGGCTTGCCGTCCTCGGCGCCATTCTCTTCGGCGCTTGCAGCAGGCGGCACCTCGGGCAGCGCCGGAGCCGAACTCGTCTGCTGTTGCGGCTGCAGGCGATCGACCACGCTGCTGGGAGCCTCGGTCTTGCGTCCGCCCATGTAGGCCAGCACCAGGTTCGTCGCGATGAACAATGCAGCCAGCGCTGCCGTGGTGCGCGACAGGAACGATGCCGAGCCGCGCGCGCCGAACACCGTACCCGACGCACCGGCGCCGAAACCCGCGCCTGCATCGGCACCCTTGCCGCGCTGAAGCAATACCAGTCCGACAATGGCGGCAGCGATCAGCACATGCAGCACGAGCACTGTTGTGTGTAACCAGTTCATGTCGCCCAATTCAGTTCGTTAAGGTCCAGCTCGTCACGACGGCCGCGCCTGCAGCTCAAACCGTCCTAGTGAGGCTGCGCCGCAGCGCAGATCTTCAGAAATTCATCGGCCTTCAGCGACGCGCCGCCGATCAGCCCGCCATCGACATCCGGCATCGAAAAAATCTCGCGCGCGTTACCGGCTTTGACGCTGCCGCCGTACAGGATCCGCAGCGCGGCCGCGATCTTACCATCCCGTGCAGCGACTTCCGCACGGATGTGCGCATGCACATCCTGCGCCTGTGCCGGCGTCGCATTCTTGCCGGTGCCAATGGCCCATACCGGCTCGTATGCCACCAGCGCATCCTGCATGGCCTTGATGCCGGCCAGATCCAGCACCGCAGTCAGCTGCCGGGAGACCACCTGCATGGTCTGCCCGCGCTCACGCTCGTCCAGCGACTCGCCCAGACACAGGATGGGCGTCAGTCCCTGCGATTGCGCCGCAAGAAATTTCCTCGCCACCAAGGCGTCGTCTTCCTTGTAGAGCGCACGCCGCTCGGAATGACCGACGATGACGTAGCGACAACCTACGTCCTTGAGCATCGCCGCCGACACTTCGCCGGTGAAGGCGCCGATCGATTCCGCACACACCGACTGGGCGCCCAGCGAAACGCTCGAGGCCTTCAGCTGCCGCGCCGCTTCCCAGAGGTATACGAACGGCGGACAGACTGCGATCTCGGCCGACGGCTGCGCCGGCACGCCGAGCAGCAACGCCTCGATCAGATCGGCGTTCTCGGCGCGCGTTCCATGCATTTTCCAGTTTCCGGCGACGAAGGGCCGACGCATCGTGAATCACTCAATCGGTCAGATGAACATCCGGCGTGACGTCCGGCACCCGCCAAAAAAAGGCGCGGCAGCTTAACGGTGGCCCGCCGGGAAAGCAAACCCGGAGCCGCTGCCCGCGCGCCGACTACCCTGAATTTTCAGCGATATAGCCGTTGGCAGGCCGCGCTCGTCGAGTACGGCAAGGAGCGGGATGCCAGACGCATCGGCCGGGGCGCTGCGCTCAAGCGACCTGCGCAGCGGCAGCGGCCACCGAGGCGGCCAGGCTGCGAGCCAGCTCCTGGACCAGTTTCCCGTCGCTGCCCTCCACCATCACCCGGATCACCGGCTCGGTGCCCGAGGCGCGCAGCACGATCCGGCCGTTCTCTCCTAGCCGACGCTCGGCGTGCGACACGGCCTCCTGCACCGCCGGCGAGGCCGCGACGTCGATCTTGCGGGTCAGCTTCACGTTCTCGAGCACCTGCGGATACTTGGGCATGGGCGCCGTCAGTTCCGCCAGGCTGCGGCCGCTGCGCTTCATGATCTGCAGCACCTGCAGGGCCGCGATCAGCGCATCGCCGGTGGTGGTCCAGTCCAGGCACAACAGATGGCCCGAGGTCTCCCCGCCCAGCGTGCCGCCGGTCTCCCGCAGCATCTCCATGACGTAGCGGTCGCCGACCTTGGCGCGGCGGAACTCGATGCCGGCTCGTCCCAATGCCTGCTCCAGTCCCAGGTTGCTCATCGCCGTGCCGACCACCGGTCCCTTGAGCAGCCCCGCGTCGTGACGCGCCTTGGCAATGACGTAGAGCAACTGGTCGCCGTCGACCACACGGCCGAGGTGATCCACCATCACCAGACGATCGCCGTCACCGTCGAGCGCGATACCGACCTGCGCACGCACGCCCGGAACGGTGAGCTGCAACAGCTCCGGCGCAGTCGAGCCGCAGTTCAGGTTGATGTTGCGACCGTTCGGCGAGCAGCCGATCGGCACGATTTCCGCGCCCAGGTCGGCCAGGATGCGCGGCCCGACCTTGTAGCCGGCGCCGTTGGCGCAATCGATCACCACCTTGAAATCGCCCAGGTCCAGCTCCGGCACCGTGGAGGCGCAGAACTCCTGGTAGCGTACGCGAGACTTGTCCATGCGCGTCGCTTTGCCTAGCTCGCTCGAGACGCGCGTGAGCGGCGGCTCGTCCAGATGCTTCTCGATCTGCGCCTCGATCTCGTCCGACAGCTTGCCGCCGCTGGCATCGAAGAATTTGATGCCGTTGTCCTCGTAGGCATTGTGCGAGGCGCTGATCACCACGCCGAAATCGCATTCGAAACGCTTGGTCAGATAGGCGATGCCCGGAGTCGGCAACGGCCCCATCAGCATGACGTTCACGCCGGCGGCCACGAAACCGGCTTCCAGCGCGGACTCGAACATGTAACCGGAGAGCCGCGTGTCCTTGCCGACCAGCACGGTGCCGCCTTGCGGCGCCAGCACACGCGCTGCCGAACTCGCCAGGCGCAGCGCGAAATCCACCGTCATGGGATGACGGCCCACATGTCCCCGCACGCCGTCGGTTCCGAAGTATTTCCGGCTCACGATTCCTCTCCCATTTCGCAACGTGTTCTGTTGTTCGAGCGCCTACAGGCGATATCCCGCGGCCCGCAGTGCCGCGGCGGTTTTGACGGCGTCCATGGTTTCGGCCACATCGTGGGCCCGGACGATGGCCGCGCCCGCCAGTACCGCAGCCGTGGCAACGGCCAGACTGCCGGGCAGGCGCTGCTGCAGCGGACGACCCAGCAGGGCACCGAACATCGATTTCCTGGAGACGCCGACCAGCACCGGCGCCCCCAGCGCTGCAAGCTGCGGCAGCGAGGCCAGCAGCTGCATATTGTGCTCCAGGCGCTTGCCGAAACCGATACCCGGATCGATGAGCAAACGCGTGCGGTCGATGCCGGCAGCTTCGCAGGCACGGATGCGTGCCTCGAGAAAATCACGAACCTCCGCCACGACGTCGTCGTAGCGCGGGTCGTGCTGCATGGTGCGAGGCTCGCCTTGCATGTGCATCAAGCAGATTGCCGCCGATCCGGCGGCGGCGGCTTCGAGTGCGCCATCATCGCGCAGCGCGCGTACGTCGTTGACGATCGCCGCACCGGCCCGAACCGCTGCGCGAATGACCCCTGCCTTGCTGGTATCCACCGAAATCGGAGTCTGTGTCAGTGATGCCAGCGATTCGATGATGGGAACGACGCGGTCGATCTCCTGCGCCTCCGAGACTGCCTGCGCCCCGGGGCGGGTGGATTCGCCGCCGACGTCGACGATGGCGGCGCCGGCTTCGATCATGGACAGCGCGTGCTCGATGGCGTGATTGAAACTGGCGAAGCGGCCGCCGTCGGCGAACGAGTCGGGAGTGACGTTGAGGATGCCCATCACCACGGGCGTGGCAAGATCGAGCCGATGCGGTCCGCAATGAAGAAGCATGAGGAATGAGGCTGCCGGCGAGAAGCGACGGGCTATACGTTACGGGCGGCCGGCCGCAGACGACCGGCAAAAACGAAGAAGCCGGCTTGCGCCGGCGTCTCGACCAGAAGCCGGGGCAGCTTCGCCGCTGCCCCGCATCCGGTGGCCGTCAATGCTGGCTGGCCGGCTTGCCGATGGGTGCATCGGGCGCCTCGCGGTCCCGCGTCTTGTCGCTCATCGGCGGCGGCGCCGTATCGTCCCAGCCCGACGGCGGCTTGGGGTCGCGGCCCTGCATGATGTCCTTGATCTGGGCTTCGTCGATGGTCTCGTACTTGATCAATGCCTCGGCCATCTTGTGCAGCTTGTCGAGATTGGTCTCGAGGATGTTCTTGGCACGCTGGTAGTTCGAGTCGATGAGGCTGCGAACCTCCTCGTCGATGGCGTGCGCGGTGACGTCCGACACCTGCTTGTGCTGCGTCACCGAGCGACCGAGGAACACCTCGCCCGATTCCTCGCTGTAGGTCAGCGGCCCGAGCTTGTCGGACAAACCCCAGCGCGTGACCATGTTGCGCGCGATCTCGGTGGCGCGCTCGATGTCGTTGGAGGCGCCGGTGGTCACCGACTCGTGACCGAAGATCATCTCTTCGGCCAAGCGGCCGCCGAACAGCGTGGCGATGCGACTTTCGAGCCGGCGCTTGCTGGTGCTGTAGCGATCTGCTTCCGGCAGGAACATGGTGATGCCCAGGGCACGGCCGCGCGGAATGATCGTGACCTTGTAGACCGGGTCGTGCTCCGGCACCGACAGGCCGACGATGGCGTGACCGGCTTCGTGATAGGCCGTGAGCTTCTTCTCCTGATCGTCCATGACCATGGAGCGGCGCTCGGCGCCCATCATGATCTTGTCCT
>JBDHQY010000247.1:0-4724 GCA_039807315.1 Steroidobacter sp.
CTTGATGCGCGGCAGCGTGACCTTGAGGCCGGCGCGGCGCAAATCGTTGGTTTCCACTTGGCTTCATCCTCTTGCGGCGGAGCGTCCCGCTCCCTTGGTTACCCCGCCGAGCCTTCGGCGACTGGTCCGCGAGCACCCACTCAGGTGCGGGCGGCCCGGAACCGGGGGGCGAGCCGTTGCAGCGCCATCAACGGCTTTTGAGTATCATGCCCCGCTCGGCATTATCACGCACCAGCGCGACCCGCTCCACCCCAATGACCCGATCGACCCTCACTTTTCGAGCTCGCAGCATCCTGATCGCCGCGGTCGCGATGCTGACGCTGGGCAGTCTCACCGGCTGTGTCTATCGTATCGACATTCAGCAGGGCAACTTTCTCGAGGCCAAGGACATCGACCGCGTCGCCGTCGGCATGACGCGCATCCAGGTGCGCTCGCTGCTGGGGACGCCCATGGTGGCCGACCCGTTCGAAGGCTGGCGCTGGGACTACGTGTACTACCTGAAGAAAGGCCGCTGGAAAAAACCCGAGCAGCGCCATTTCATCGTGTTCTTCGAAGAGGACAAGGTGGTGCGCATCGATCGTTCCGACAGCAACGTGCCGCAGAAAGCCCAGCAGGCGCCGACCGGCTCCACCGTACAGAAATCCTGACAGTCAGTGGCCTGCGGCCGTTCGCGCTTTCTCGGATAGCAACCCTGCTCATCGCCGCGGACGCGGCGCCTTGGCTCGTGCCGCTGCCTGGCGACGATTGAGCTTGGGATCGATCAGCAGCGGCCGCAACAGTTCCACCCGGTCACCCTCTGCCAGCGGGTTCGACAAAGCCACGAGCCGTCCGTAAATCGCGCATTGCAAATGCGCCGCGATCTGAGGAAATCGCTCCATCAACCCGGATCGCGCGACCGCCTCCTCCACCGTGGTCGCTGGCGGTACTCGCAGTTCCACAACGCACTGCCGCTCGGGAAGCGCGTAGACGACGCTGACACTGATTCGGCCCTCAGCTTCGGGCATATACCG
Organism: Steroidobacter sp.; assembly: GCA_039807315.1. GTDB lineage: Bacteria > Pseudomonadota > Gammaproteobacteria > Steroidobacterales > Steroidobacteraceae > Steroidobacter. The sequence goes on from JBDHQY010000247.1 coordinate 1,011, forward strand.
TGCGCGCTCGCGCGACGAAAGCATCAACCAGCTGTGCGCAGCTTTTCTCGAAAGACTTCGACAACAACAGCGACAGCATGGGATTGGCGAATTCGAAGCGGATCGACAAGCCGATCCTGGTGCCACGATCGCCGATCGGCTCGAAGGTCCAGCGCCCCTCCAGCAACTTGAAAGGCCCGTCGACCAGCTTCAGGTCCATTGCAGTCGGCGGGTTCAACAGGTTGCGCGTGGTGAATTTCTCCCGCACGCCGGCGCGCTCCATCTCCAGCTGGCCGACCACCTCATCCGGCGTGCGCTTGACCAAGCGCGCGGCGGAAACCCAGGGCAGGAACTCGGGATAACGCTCGATATCCTCCACCAGGGCAAACATCTGGGCCGGCGTATACGAAACAAGGGCGCTGCGTTCGACCTGGCGCATGGACTCACGCTGTAGTGGCTCGAAAGAGGGCGAGATGCTACTTGCCGCTACCGTATCCTTCCACTTTGCATCTCGTTTGCATCTCGGAAGCACGCGTCTCGCGTCATCCGCTCGAATCACGGGCCGGTGCCGGGTCGGCCGTCAATGCAAGGTCCGGCGGCAGACAGGCGCAGAGATCGTGCCACGATCCACTCCGAGCCCCGCTTCCCCGCTACAATCCGCGCCCTCTATGAGCACCAAGCAAGGCAAGAAGTCCGACAATCCCCTCATCGCCGAGAACCGCAAGGCGCGCCACGAGTATTTCATCGAGGAAACCTTCGAGGCGGGTCTGTCCTTGATGGGCTGGGAAGTAAAAAGCCTGCGCGCCGGGCGCGTGCAACTCAAGGAAGCCTACGTCTTCATCCGTGACGCGGAAGCCTACTTGTTCGGCGCCCATATCGCAGCGCTGCCGACCGCTTCGACCCACGTCATTCCCGACCCGATCCGCACACGCAAGCTTCTACTCAACCGCTCCGAGCTGAGCGGGCTGATTGGTGCCGTCGAGCGGCGCGGCTATACGCTGGTGCCGCTGGAGATGTACTGGAAGAACGGCCGCGCCAAGCTGCGCATCGGCCTGGCGAAGGGCAAGAAGGAGCACGACAAGCGCGATACCGCCAAGGACCGCGACTGGCAGCGCGAGAAGTCGCGGCTGATGAAGCACTCGCGCCGCTAGCAAGGCCCTTGTCATTCGTGATTCCGCCCTTACACTAAGCGTGCTCTTGGGGGCGACCGGCTTCGACGTGGGTGGCGAAACTCCAGGTGCATGCCGAGTTGTAGGTAACTCGTTAAACTGCTTACAAACTTATAGTTGCCAACGACGACAACTACGCTCTGGCGGCTTAATCCCGCCTAACCCTCGCCTGGCATGTGCTTGTGCATCCAGATTCGAGGGACGCGCTCACAAGCTCGCGGTTCCGGTGTGCTCCAGGCCGGCTCGCTAAAACGCTCTGAAGCTGGCATCGCGTTTTCCCTGCCCTTCGGGTAGCGCGCGGCGAGATACAAAGAACGGGCTAAGCATGTAGATCTTGTAGCGTAGTGCTTGCGGACGCGGGTTCGATTCCCGCCGCCTCCACCAACACCCAAGGCCCGGATCCTCCGGGCCTTTTTTCTGCTCGCCGCAAATTCCGCCGGACCGAAGTCCTGGATGTCATGCCGCGTGGCTCGCCCACCGATCCGCATTCCCGTACAAGCAGATTGTCATGAAATCGTTATAGATAGCATTCATAGCGCTGGCTATTAGATAGACATTCGCCAGAATCGCCGCACACTGGCTACTGGAACAGCCCCTTCGACCTGCCCTGCCGCAACACGCCGACGACCACGCCTTCGATGGTCAGCGACTGCTCTTTGAGATCGACCCGGATGGGTTCGAAATCGCTGTTCTCCGGCAGCAGCCATACCACCTTGCCTTCCTGCTTGTAGCGCTTCACCGTGACCTCGTCGTCGAGGCGTGCCACCACGACCTGACGGCTGCGGACATCGGGCGTGCGGTGTACCGCGACCAGATCGCCGTCCAGGATGCCGATGTCCTTCATCGACATGCCGCGCACCTTCAGCAGGTAGTGCGCCTTGGGCTGGAAGATTTTCGGATCGATCTGGTAACGCGCCTCGATATGCTCCTCCGCGAGGATGGGCCTGCCCGCTGCAACTCGACCAATCAGGGGCAGACCCATTTGCTCGCGAAGTGAGTCCTTGAGCTGGATGCCGCGCGAAGCGCCGGGAATCAGATCGATCACTCCCTTGCGCTGCAGGGCACGCAGATGCTCTTCCGCCGCATTGGGCGACTTGAAGCCGAAAGCCTCGGCGATCTCCGCCCGGGTCGGCGGCATGCCCGACTCCGTCACCGATTCCTGGATGAGCTTGAGAATCTCTCGTTGGCGCGGCGTCAGCTCGGACATGGGAGAATCCTGTATGGATAGTCAGTGACTGGCTTTATATACAGCCGCGACGATCATTGCAATGGCTCTTGCCGTCCTCTGCAGGGAGGGCGTGTGAAAAATCCATGTGAGAAGTCCATCACGCTCCATGGCGAGGCGGTTGCGCTTGAATAGCGCAACCGCTTTACAGAAGCTCGCCGATCGTACCGCCTGTCTTCGACCATTTACCGCTAGTCGGCAGACCCGACCACTTCGAACACCGCTTTCTATAGTGCGCTCCATGCAAAGAACCCGAGACATGCGCCCAGGCCCGTCCAGAGCCGCCGGCTTCACACTCCTTGAACTGATGCTCACGCTCGCCGTGGCCGCAGTACTAGCCGCGGTTGCGATCCCGAACATGCGCGATTTCATGCGTAACAACCGTCTGTCGTCCGCGGCGAACGCCCTGCTGCGCTCCACGCAGGTCGCGCGCTCGGAGGCCATCAAGCGGCAAAGCAACGTCGTCGTTTGCGCGTCAGCAGATCCATTGGCCGATACACCTGAGTGCAGCTACGGCGCATTCAGAGGTTGGGTGGTCTTTCAGGACGACAACAGCAACTGGGCTTTCGACGGCACCGACGTCGTCATCGAGCGCCACGAGTTGATCGATCCAAGCGTCACCGTCGTCAACGACAACCACGGTATTCTCAGCTATGCCCCGTCCGGATTTGCCAACCCGCCCGGCGCCAAGACACCTTCGCAGAATGTCGTGATCTGCGATGCCCGCGGCAACGCCAAACTCGGCGACAACTCCACGGCGCGTGCAGTGCTCATCGCAAACACGGGTAGATCGAGAGTGACTAAAGTGTTTACCGAAATCGGTACGGCGATTTCGAGCGCGGGTGCCTGTCCATGATGCCATCAGCAACCAGCATCGGCCGGCGGCGGCTGCGCGGCTTCAGCATGGTGGAGGTTCTCGTTGCCCTGGTGGTGCTCGGCGTGGGGATGCTCGGGATTGCGAGTCTCTACGTGGTCACGCTTCGATCCAGCGGCAGTGCGATTTCACGCATGCAGGCGGTGAATCTCGCCAGCGACCTGGGCGACCGTATCCGCGCCAACCGCATGGGTGGCGACGCCTATGCCGCAGCCGCGGCCGAAAGCAGCGATACCTGCGTAGGCAGCACGGCCGTCTGCAGCCCGACTCAAATGGCCGCTCACGACCTGTTCGTATGGCAACAGCAGATCGCCGCAGCCTTGCCGGGAACGCCCAGCGGCCAGGTCATCATCGACGACAGCACCAACCCCCGCACGTACCGGATCATCGTCAGCTGGTCGGAACCCGACGAGCCGCCGCTCAGCTACGAAATGAGACTGCAGATATGAAGCGCGTCCTGCGAATTC
>JBDHQY010000248.1:0-4708 GCA_039807315.1 Steroidobacter sp.
GCTACTTGAACACCTGGAAGGCGTCCGCCAGGAAGCCGACCGAATGCCACATGCCGACGGTTTCCATCGACACCAGCGTGATGTTCTTCTTGATCGTGACCGCCTTCACCTGCGCGGCGATGTTGCCGCCATGCGTGGTGACGACGGTGCCCGGCATGTCGGGTGTCTGCGTGGCGAACACGTAGAGCGGGATGCCGTACTGCTTCACCGGCATGATGCAGCGGGGGTGCAGCACCTTCGCGCCGCTGCTGGCGATTTCCTGGGCTTCGTCGTACTCCAGCGCGCGCAGCAGGCGCGCCGTGGGCACTGAGCGCGGGTTGGCGCTGAACATGCCGGGCACATCGGTCCAGATTTCCAGGCGCCGCGCCTGCAGCTTGGCGGCGAAGTAGCTGCCGGAGGTATCCGAGCCGCCGCGACCGAGCAGCACGGTGTCGCCCTTCTCGTCGCTGGCGATGAAGCCCTGGGTGATCCAGACGGTGCCGGAAGCCGACCAGCGCTGCTGCAGCTCGGCATCGGGTTCGTAGGCGCAGGTAGCGGAAAGGTAGCTGGAACGCACGCTGGCATTGCGGCGCTGCTCGGCTTTGAGCACGGTGCGGGCATCCACCCACTGGGTGTCGAGCCCCTGCGCCGTCAGGAATGCCGCACCGAGGCGGGTCGCCATCAGCTCGCCCTGGGCCATGACGCGCGCGTGCAGGCGCTCGCTGACTTCGCCGACCAGTGAAATGCCGGCCGCGATCTGCCGCAGCCGTTTGAACTGCTCTTCCAGATCCGCCGAGGGCACGATGCCCAGGTCGCGGGCCAGGTCGCGGTGACGCTGTTCGATCTGGTCCATCACCGGCTGCCATTCGCCGCCCAGCGCCTGAGTCAGCAATTGCTCCAGCCGGTCGGTGATGCCGGACAGCGCCGAATGCACCACCACCGGACGCAGCCCCTGGGCCAGCCGCTCGCGCAGCACGCCGGCCACGTTGTGCCAGTTCACGGCCGAAGACACGCTGGTGCCGCCGAACTTGAGCACCACCCAGGGCGAGTTGCCGGTGGTGGATTCAGCCATCGTCATTGGAGACCCCATTGGATTTGCATTCTCGAGATATTCGTTCAAGCGCGGCAAACGCCGCGGCGCGACCAGGCGGCGCGGGTGCTGATTCCCGGCATCTCACGGCCTGCCGTGGCAGACGGTGGAGTGCGATCTTGCGGGGTGAACGAACCCGGGCCTGGGGCGCTGCAGTCTGCGCGGGCGAGTCTATTCTTCGTCGAAATCGTTCAGTTCTTTCTTCAGCCGGCGCTCGGCGAGGACGTCTTCCAGCTTGCTCCACGCAGCCTTGCCCTTCTTCACGTCCTTGGCGCTCGCCGGACGTGCCCGCCGGTCGACCTTGTCGATGAAGCGGTCGAAATTCTGATCTTCGTCGCTCTCGGCGACGAAGTCGTCGTCGATATCGAAGTGCTCGTCGTCTCTCTCCACCATGGCCACCTGCTAATTCCGCAAAAACAGCCGATAAATCAAATACATCGGAACCCGGCTGGGAGTTGAAGCCTGCGGACTATATACGATGCGGCGCGCTTTTCAATGGCCCTTGGGTGCCGGCCTGCAACCGCCACCGCAGCGGCCGGGCGGCGGCCCGGGCCGGCCGGGCATGGATGTTGGACCGACCCGCTTTCGATGCTTCGGAGAGCGGTGGATTTCGCTGCTCTACGGCTGCGAAAAACCCGGCACCGTCAGGATTCGGCGACAGTGACCGGCGCACCCCGGCCCAGCCCCAGGCCTTCGGCGGCGCTCTGCTCGGCCCGGGCCACCTCGACCACCCCGAAGGAATTGATCAGCGCCAGGTAGTCGCCTGGCCGGACATCGCCATAGGTGCGGCGCAGAGCAAAACTGTGGCCGGCCGTCCTGACCAGCGGGCGGGCAAAGCCGCGGATCAAGGCGGCGTCGATATTGGTGATCAGGTTGCCGAAATGGTCGATGGTGATGATCACGCCGGCGACCTGCTCGGGCGTCACCGCCGGATCGTCCACCCAGGACGGGACGATATCGCTGCACGGCGGACCGAGATCGGCGATTGCCGCGCGTCCCGCCGCCAACTCCGCCGCTACCGGGGCAAAAATGTCGCGGCCGTGGAAAGTCGCACTCGGGACGGACAGCTTGAAGCGCTGGTGCGCGGTATCGACATCCAGCTTGTGTACCGTCGCCGACCTGGCGCGTGCCACGATCGGCGCCAGCAGCCCATTGTCCGGCGCAAGGAAAACATGCCCATCGGCTTGCACCGCAATGATGTCGCGCTTGGTGCCTACTCCCGGATCGACCACGGCGACATGGACCGTACCGGCAGGGAAATACTCGAACGCACGCGCCAGCCAGAATCCTGCCTCGGCCGGCCAGTACACGGGCACTTCGTGGGTCACGTCGATGATGCGTGCGTCCGGCAGCCGCGTCAGCATGCGGCCCTTCATGGTCGCCACGAACGGCCCCTGGTGGCCGAAGTCCGTGGTGATGGTGATGACGCCCGAAGCGACGAATCTGCTCATGACTCTCCTGACTGGTGCTCTTGTCCCCTGCCGCGCCCGACGCTTCCCGAGGCAGGTCGGTCGCGACAGACCGTTCGCGTACGATACCTCCGTGCGGCCGGTGTAGATAAGCACGACCATCGAGGAGTACGCGTATGGCCGATGCCGCCAAGCCGCTCGCCCCCGGGGTCGTTCACCCCGAAAATCTACGCCGAGGTGCGAGCGCCGTGCGTCGAGTTCCCGGTGCCGGGAGCGGATTGAGCGGCCGGCGGCTCGATCCGCAGGCCGGTGGCGGCGTCGAAGAAATGGATCTTTTCCGGCGCCACTCCCAGGGCGATGGTCGAGCCGCTCGACGGCAGATCATGCGGCGAGGCTCGGGCGATCAACAGCCAGTCGCCCGAGCGGACATGGATGAACGCCTCGTTGCCCACCGCTTCCACCAGCTCGACCGAGCATTGCAGCGTGGCGCCGGAATCGCTCGCTGGCGGCTGGCGCCGCAAATCCTCCGGACGCACACCCGCGATGATCTCCCGTCCCTGGTAGCCACGCAGCAGCGCGCGATGCTGGTCGCTCGCGATCGACAGACGCGATTGCGGAGAAACCAGATACGAACCTCGGTCGCTCTCCAGTCGGCCGCGCAACAGGTTCATGGCCGGATTGCCGAGAAATCCTGCGACGAACAGGTTGGCGGGCTTCTGGTAGATGCGCATGGGCGCGTCGATCTGCTGCACCACGCCTTCGTTGAGCACCACGATGCGCTGCCCCAGGGTCATGGCTTCGACCTGGTCATGGGTGACGTAGATCATGGTCGTGCCCAGCGAGCGGTGCAGCCTGGCGATTTCCGTGCGCATGCTGGCTCGCAGCTTCGCATCGAGGTTCGACAGCGGTTCATCCAGCAGGAACACCTGCGGCTGACGCACCAGTGCGCGACCGAGGGCAACGCGTTGCCGCTGCCCACCGGACAGCTGCCGCGGCAGCCGATCCATGAAGCCGGTCAGTTCCAGCTTGGCCGCGGCTTCCTGCACCCGCTGGGCAATCTCATCGCCGGAATGTCCGCGCAGCTTGAGCCCGAAGCCGAGATTGTCCGCGACGGTCATGTGCGGATAGAGCGCATAGCTCTGGAACACCATGGCGATGTCGCGGTCGCGTGCATCCAGCTGCGTGACGTCGCGGCCACCGATGCGGATCGAGCCGGCCGTGACCTCTTCCAATCCGGCGATCAGCCGCAGCAGCGTGCTCTTGCCGCAGCCGGACGGCCCCACCAGCACCAGCAGCTCGCCGTCGGCGACGCTGAAGTCGGCAGCGGCCACGGCGACGTGACCGTTGCTGTAAACCTTACGCACATTCTCGAGCGCCACTTCGGCCATGTCGTTATAGACTCGCTGCGTCGTTGAACCGCGCCAACAAGGTTCCTCCATGAGCGATGCCCATCCCCGTTTCCCCGAGAACTTTCTCTGGGGCTGCGCCACCTCCGCGTACCAGGTCGAAGGCTCGCCGCTGGCCGACGGTGCCGGCCCCAGCATCTGGCAGCGCTTCGTGCACACCCCGAACCGCGTCGTCGACGGCGAAACCGGCGATGTCGCCTGCGATCATTATCGGCGTTACCCCGGCGATGTGGAGCTGATGCGCGAGCTCGGGTTGAACGCCTACCGCTTCAGCATCGCCTGGGGCCGCGTGCTGCCCGAAGGCACCGGACGGGTGAATCCAGCCGGCCTGGGGTTCTACGAGCGGCTGGTCGACCGGCTGCTGGCCGCCGGCATCCAGCCGCTGGCGACCTTGTACCACTGGGACCTGCCGGCGGCGCTGGACGACCGCGGCGGCTGGCTCAATCGCGACAGTGCGCACTGGTTCGCCGAATATGCCGATGTGGTGTTCCGGCGGCTCGACGACCGCGTGCAGCTGTGGGCCACCTTGAACGAGCCCTGGGTCGTGACCGATGGCGGCTATCTGCACGGTGCGCTTGCTCCGGGGCATCGCAATCGCTTCGAGGCGCCGCTGGCCTCGCACCACCTGATGCTGGCGCATGGCGCCGCGGTGCAGGCATATCGCGCCAGCGGCCGACACCGCATCGGCCTGGTCGTCAACATCGAGCCCAAGTATCCGGCGTCGCAGTCGGAAGCCGATCTCGCCGCGACACATCGCGCCGACGCCTACATGAACCTGCAATAACTCGACCCGGCCCTGCTCTGGCACTAATCGCAGGAGCTGC
>JBDHQY010000249.1:0-4701 GCA_039807315.1 Steroidobacter sp.
CATGCATCTGGGCTTGCGATTGCCGCCTGTCTGGTATCGCGCGCGGCTGATCGTCGAGGGCGGCAGCGACCGGCCGCGAGACCTGATCGGCGTCACCTTGCCCGGGCTGCCGATCCTGGTGGTCGGCAGCAACGGCCGCGTGGCTTGGGGCTATACCAACAGCTATGGCGACTGGACCGATCTGGTCATCGTCGAAGCCGATCCCGGCGATCCGCATCGCTATCGGGTGGCGGACACTTCCGAGCCGTTCATCACACGCACGGAAACGATCGCGGTACGCAACGGCGCGCCGGTCACAGTGGAAGTGAAATCGACGCGCTGGGGCCCCATCATCGATCACGACGCGCAGGGGCGGCCGCTGGCGCTGGCGTGGACCGCCCATGAGCCGCATGCGACCAATATCCGCATGCTCGATTTCGAAACCATCGGCGACGTGCAGCACCTGCTGCTGGCCGCGAATCGGGTCGGGGCGCCGGTGCAGAATTTCGTGGCGGCCGACGATCAGGGGCATATCGGCTGGTCGCTGATGGGGCAGGTGCCGGTGCGCTCCAATTACGATTCGACCATGCCGGCATCCTGGCGTGCGCCGGGCGCCGGATGGCTCGGCTGGCGTTCGCCGCAGGAGTACCCGCGCGTGCTCGATCCCGCCGCCGGCCGTCTGTGGACGGCGAATGCTCGCACCATAGATGCGGAAACCTGGCTCGATTTTCTCGGCGACGGCGGTTACGACCTCGGTGCGCGCGCGGCCCAGATTCGCGACGATCTGCTGTCGTTGCCAACGCCCACGGCGGCGGATCTGGCCAAGATCCAGATCGATGATCGCGCCCTGTTCCTGACGCGCTGGCGCGATTTGTTGGTCGATCTGCTCGACGACGCGGCGCTCGCGGATCACCCGGCGCGAGCGCAGGCGAAGCAACTGGTCGAGAAGTGGTCGGCACGCGCGGCGGCAGGCGATGTCGGCTATACGATCGTGCGCGCGTTCCGCTTGCAAGTTCGCAAGGACGTTTTCGACACGCTGACTGCCGCGGCGCGTCTGAAATATCCGCAGACCACGTTCGAGCCGTCAGGGCAGTTCGAGGGTGCGCTGTGGCAGCTCGTGACGCAGCGTCCGGCGCATTTGCTGGACCCCCGCTACGCGCGTTGGGAGGATTGGTTGCTGGCGTCGCTGGATGTGGCGACCGAGGCGTTGACGCGGGATTGCGGCGAGCTCGCGCAATGCAACTGGGGACGGCAGAACACGTTGAGCATGCGCCATCCGTTGTCGCGGGCGCTGCCGTTCGCGGCCAGCTGGCTCGACATGCCGGCGGAGCAGATGTCGGGCGATTCGGCCATGCCGCGGGTGCAGGGACGTTCGTTCGGCGCCTCGCAGCGCATGGTGGTGTCGCCCGGCCGGGAGGCGGAGGGCTATTTCCAGATGCCGGGCGGACAGGTGGACCATCCGTTGTCGCCGTTCTACGGGGCGGGACACGAGGCCTGGGTGCGCGGCGAGCCGCTGCCGTTGCTGCCGGGAAAATCCTTGCACACATTGCGGCTGATGCCGCAGCAATAGCCTGGTGCAGCGGCTGTCTCGCCGCTGGCTGCGCGATCCTCGAGCCCAACGCCGATTTCCGGCGAACCTCACGCACCCGCAGCCGCGCGGGTAGACTGTCATTTTCCGATCGTTCGTTGTTTTTCCCCGGAGTTTCTCGATGTCTGCACGCTTTGCCGGTACCGATCGCTATGTTGCCACCGAAGATTTGATGATGGCCGTCAATGCCTCGGTGACCCTGGGCCGGCCGCTGCTGGTCAAGGGCGAGCCCGGCACCGGCAAGACGCAGCTCGCCGAGGAAGTGGCGCGCTCGCTGCGCCGGCCGCTGTATCGCTGGCACATCAAGTCGACCACCAAGGCGCAGCAGGGCCTGTACGAATACGACGCGGTCTCACGCCTGCGCGATTCGCAGCTCGGCGAGTCCAAGGTGCACGACATCGGCAACTACATCGTAAAGGGCCGTATGTGGGAAGCGTTCGAGAGCGAAGTGCAGCCGGTGCTGCTGGTGGACGAGATCGACAAGGCCGACATCGAGTTTCCCAACGACCTGCTGCTCGAGATCGATCGCATGGAGTTCTACGTGTACGAGACGCGCCAGTGGGTCCGGGCGCGTCATCGGCCGATCATCATCATCACCAGCAACAACGAGAAGGAGCTGCCGGATGCTTTCCTGCGCCGCTGCTTCTTCCACTACATCCGCTTTCCGGACGTGGCGACCATGGAGCGGATCGTGGCGGTGCATTATCCGGGACTGAAGCAGGAACTGCTGCGCGAGGCGCTGGCGGCCTTCTTCACGCTGCGCGAGACGCCGGGGCTGAAAAAGAAGCCGTCGACCTCGGAGCTGCTCGACTGGATCAAGCTGCTGCTGGCCGAGGACATTCCCGCGCAAGCGCTGCGCAGCGACGATCCGAAGCAGGTCATTCCGCCGCTGTATGGCGCGTTGCTCAAGAACGAGCAGGACGTGCACCTGTTCGAGCAACTGGTGTTCCTGCATCGCCGGCAGGGACGCTAGAGGTGCTGCTGCGTTTCTTCTTTCTGCTGCGCACGGCTGGCGTGCCGGTGTCCATCACCGAGTTCCTGACCTTGCTGCAGGCGCTGCAGGCGCAGCTGGCCAACGGCAGCGCCGAGGATTTCTATTTCCTGGCGCGCTCCTGCCTGGTGAAGGACGAGCGCCATTTCGATCGCTTCGACCAGGTGTTCGCCGCGCATTTCCAGGGTGTCGAGGGCCTGTTCGATTCCTTGATGGCGCAGATTCCCGAGGAATGGTTGCAGCGCATGGGCGAGCGTACGTTGTCGCAGGAAGAGCAGGCCAGGATCGAGGCGCTGGGTGGCTGGGACAAGCTGATCGAGACATTGCGCCAGCGGCTGCAGGAACAGAAGGAGCGGCACCAGGGAGGCAGCAAATGGATCGGCACCGGCGGCACCTCGCCGTTCGGTGCCTACGGTTACAACCCCGAGGGAATTCGCATCGGGCAGGACGAATCACGCCAGCGGCGCGCCGTGAAAGTCTGGGACCGACGCGAGTTCCGGAATCTAGCGGACAACGTCGAGCTCGGTACCCGCAACATCAAAGTGGCGCTGCGCAAGCTGCGCAGGTTCGCCCGCGAGGGCGCGGCGGAGCACCTGGATCTCGACGACACCATCGCCTCGACTGCGCGCAATGCCGGATTGCTGGACCTGAAGTTCGTCCCGGAGCGCCACAACGCCATCAAGGTCCTGTTGTTCCTGGATGTCGGCGGCTCCATGGACGATCACGTGCGCGTGTGCGAGGAGCTGTTCTCGGCCGCGCGCAGCGAGTTCAAGCATCTGGAGTATTTCTACTTCCACAATTTCATCTACGAATCCCTGTGGAAGGACAACCGCCGGCGCCGCGTCGAGAAGATCTCGACGCTGCAGGTCATGCGCACCTACGGACATGACTACAAGCTGATCCTGGTCGGCGATGCGAGCATGAGTCCGTACGAGATCACGCAGCCGGGCGGCAGCGTCGAGCACTGGAACGAGGAGGCCGGGGCGGTGTGGATGCAGCGGCTGACGCGTACCTGGCCGCACCATGTCTGGCTGAACCCGCAAAGCCAGCAGCGCTGGGAATACACGCAGTCGGTGCAGATCACGCGTCAGCTGCTGGAGGACCGGATGTTCCCTCTGACCTTGAACGGACTGGAGCAGGCGATCAAGGCGCTGCATTAGCAGCGGCAGCGTCGCAGCAAGCAAGTTGCACAACTCGTCACTCCCGCGAACGCGGGAGTCCAGCTGAACGCAGGAACGGCTTCGCGCCCTCGCCTACGCGGGGTCAGGCTCTTCGCGGGGACGACGAAGCTGGGCGCTCAGCCGGCGTTCTTCTGCAGTGCCTTGATGTCCCGGAGCACCAGCTGCGAGTGGCCTTTTGGGTCCACGTCCACGTAGTGCTTGACGATGCGGCCCTGCGGATCGATCAGGAAGGTGTCGCGCTGCGCCAGCTCCAGGGTGCCCAGGAACCGTTTCAGCACGCCGTACTGTTTCGCGGTGGCCTTGGTCGAGTCGGCCAGAATGGGGAAGGGCAGGCCGTGCTTTTCCGAGAATTTCTTGTGCGATTCCACGTCATCGACGCTGACGCCGAGGATCACGGCGCCGGCGTCGCGGAAGGCAAAGATGTTGTCGCGGAACTCGCAGGCCTGGGTGGTGCAGCCCGGCGTCTGGTCCTTGGGATAGAAGTACAGCGCCACCCACTTGCCCTGATAGTCGCTGAGCTGCTGCCATTTGCCGTTCTGGTCCTGCAGCTTGAAGTCCGGCGCGCTGCTGCCGAGCTTGGGCTCCTCGGCGTGGGCCATGCCCAGCCAGGCCGCCAGCAGGCCGATCGCCAGGTAACGAAGACTGCGCAGATGCTTCATGGACGCTCCCGGGCCGGCACCGGCCTCGCCGGCGTGAAAAAAGGTCGAAAAACAGTGTGTCATACTAAACCTGAATCCGACCACAATCATTCCGGCGCGTCGGCGCACGGAACATGACGAATCTGTTAGCTACGACCGCGCCGCGAATCCCGGTGCGTGGTGGATAATCGGGGCGCAGGCTGGAACGTGAGCATCGACCGCAAACCGCAAAGTTCGACCCGACTCGGGCGGGTATTGCCCGGCGGCGGCGCGCGCGCCGCGTATCAGGTCGGAGTGCTGCGCGCCATTGCCGACATGCTGCCG
>JBDHQY010000250.1:0-4689 GCA_039807315.1 Steroidobacter sp.
GCTCGCCGGTGCTGTCCGGTCCCGGTTCCTGCGGCGTATTCCTGTTCCTGGAAAACAGCATTCCCATCCGTCCGGTCGGCTTCTGCAACGTCAACGAGCTGTTCGAGATCAACACCGAAGAAGCGCGCTCGATCGAAGTGCTGCGCGGACCGGCCGGCGTGGTCTACGGCTCGGGTGCAATGCACGGCGCGATCAACGTGCTGCCGGCCACGCCGGGCGAGCTGCCCAGTTACGGCTTCGGCCTGGAAACCGGCCCCGACCAGTATTACCGCGGCCGGCTGTCACTGGGCCATGTGGGCGCACTGACCGATTTCGGCGCCGTGGCGCTGGCAACTCACGACGGCGGCTGGCGCGATTCGTCCGGAATCGACGAGCAGAAGCTGAACGCCAGTGCGCTGCACCGGCTGGAGGATGGCCTGGTGGGCGTGAACCTGGCCGCCACCAACCTGAATCAGCAGACCGCCGGCTTCATCCAGGGCCAGGATGCCTATCGCAACGCGGCCATTGCCCGATCCAATCCCAATCCCGAGGCCTACCGCAACGCGTATGCGGTGCGCCTCGCCGGGCAGTACCAGAAAACGCTGCGCGAGACGCTGCAGCTGGACGTGCGGCCGTACGTGCGTCATTCACGCATGAACTTCCTGCAGCACTTTCTCGTCGGCAAGCCGGTCGAGGAGAACGGCCAGGATTCGATCGGCGTGCTGAGCGCGTTGCACATCGATGCGTTCGCCAACACGCGGCTGCTGGCGGGCCTCGACATAGAGTTCGCCGACGGTTTCCTGAAAGAGACACAGGCGGGCCCGTCCACCGATGGCACTCCCGCCGCCAACGCGATCCGCCCCGCGGGCAAGCACTACGACTACGACGTACGCAGTTCGGTAGGCGCGATCTACGGTCAGATCGAGCAGCCGTTCGCGCAGCGCTGGAAATTCACCGGCGGCGTGCGGCTCGAGTACGTCGACTATCGATACGACAACCACATGCTGGCCGGCAACACCCGCGACGACGGCACGAGCTGCGGCGCAACGGGCTGTCTCTACACGCGGCCGGCCGACCGCAGCGACGACTTCACCAATCTCACTTCGAAAATGGGGCTGTCCTACGACATCGGCGATCGGCACACGCTGTATGCAACCGCCGCGCGCGGCTATCGCGCACCGGATACGAGCGAGCTGTATCGACTGCAGCGCCAGCAGTCCATCGCCGACCTGGACTCGGAAAGGATCGATAGCGTCGAACTCGGCGCCCGTGGTGCCTTCGGCCCGTTCCGCTACTCACTGGCCGGGTTCGCCATGACCAAGGACCATGTCATTTTCCGCGATTCCAACGCTTTCAACGTCAGCGACGGCCGCACCAAGCATCGGGGCGTGGAATACGAGCTCAACTGGGCGCTGCTGGATTCGCTGCAGCTGTCGGCCGCCGGCACCTACGCCAGGCACACCTATGATTTCAATCGCAGCATCGAGCAGGGCGAAACCATCATCGCCGGCCGTGACGTCGATACCGCGCCGCGGCACGTCAACACCGCGCGTCTGAACTGGCGTCCGCTGCGCTCGGTCGACACCGAGCTGGAATGGATCTCGATCGGCCGCTACTGGTTGGATGCGGTCAACGCCCATGAGTACGAAGGCCACGACCTGCTGAATCTGCGGCTGGGATGGGCAGTAACGCCGCAGTGGAATACCACACTGCGCGTGATCAACCTCACCGACCGCGCCTATGCGGATCGCGCCGACTTCGCCTTCGGCAATTACCGTTACTTCCCCGGCCGCGGCCGCACTCTGTTCGCCGAGGTCCGCTACCAGGTGCGGTGAATAAAAAAGGCCCGGACCAGCCCGGGCCTTGCAACTCCACCTCGCAGAAAATCGATCGACTTCGCGGAAGTGCGCGCCTTGCGCGCACTTCACACGATCGGCTGGAACGCCACCAGCCCGTCCAACGCCGCGCGCGGTCCCAGCGCGTTGCCGAACTTGCCGATGAAATCGTTGGTCTCGCCGTGCAGCGCCATGTAGTTGAGCAGCACCGTCTGCACCAGCAGGTTGACGTTGTTGGCGGCCGGGCTGCTGGCGGTCTCCACGTCGCCGTCGGGACGGAAATAGCCGAGCTGCTGGCTGGCCGGGCTCATCAGCAGCGGTCGGGCATCCGGGCTGTAGACCAGGAAGAACGAGGCGGCGGTCTGCTGGTTGTCGTTGGTCCATACGCCCTTGCCGCGGCCTCGGGCCGAGCCGTCCACCATGCCGCTGGAGGACACCGAGCCGTCGCTGAACACGTAAAGCATCAGCGGTTTGCCGCGCCGCGCCGCGTACTCCAGGCAGGCGCCCATGCACTGGCCGATGCGGAAATCGCGATCCTCGCCGACGGCGCGGTCGCCGGTGTGATAGTCGAAGCCGCCGGAGCTGATGGTGCCGGCGCCTGCATAACCGGGAACCACCAGCTTCATGACCGCGGCGGTTTTCTCGAACTCGCGATCGCCGCCGAAATTGGCGCCGAAGATATCGGTGATCTCCGGGTCCTGCGCCGGATCGATCTCGCCCGGCGTGCCGAACGTATTGACGGTGTCGGCGGTCTTCACGTAGCCGCACAGCATGCGCTTGCGGACATCGACGTCATTGCTGCTCGATGACAGCCGCGTCGTCACCGTGCCGTTCTCGTCGTAGGCCGAGCCGACGTTCAGACCGATCTTGGACTTGCTGATGCGCGCCATGGTCTCGAGCACCCGGACCGTGTCCTCCGGGTCCAGGATGGTCGCCACCTCGCCCGTGTCGACCAGACCGGTCACGTCGCTGCGGCGATCCACCTTGGTGGGCCGGTTGGCCGGATCCATCAGCGTGGC
This sequence comes from Steroidobacter sp., assembly GCA_039807315.1. Classification (GTDB taxonomy): domain Bacteria; phylum Pseudomonadota; class Gammaproteobacteria; order Steroidobacterales; family Steroidobacteraceae; genus Steroidobacter. The sequence continues at coordinate 2,834 of JBDHQY010000250.1, forward strand.
CGGCGCGATGGAATTGCCGCCGGAATCGGAGTTCTGCGAGCCGATCAGCGTCAGCAGCTCGCCGCGAGCGCCGGTCCTGGCGATGCCGTACATGGGATTGTGCGGATTGTTGCCGGTGTCGTTCTCGGAACGGGCTGGAATGACGGCGCCATTCACCTTGGCGCGGGTCGTCACGGAAGTGCGCGTGATCATGCCGCGCAGGAAGGCGCTGTCCGAGTGAAACGCCAAACCGAACTCCGTGTTGATGAAGGTGGGGTTGTTCGGCAGCATGTCGCCCGGCAGGCCGAGCTTGGAGTAACCCTGAGTGGTGAGGAAATCCAGCTGACCACCCTTCTTGCCCACCAGCACGTTGGAGCCGGCAATGTTGGCGCCACCGGCGAGATCGAAGCAGATGAAGGGAATCTTGCCCGCGCCGCCGGTGATGTTGCAGATCGCCTGCGCCTTCAGATCCTCGATGTCCTGCGACAGCGTTCCCGCGGCAGCCGCGCTGCGCGTTTGCAGCAGCGTACCGAGAATGCTCGGCGCAACGACGGTTGCCGCGCCTGTCAGAAAGCCCTGCGCCAGGAAGTCGCGGCGGGTGACGGGCTTCTTGTGCGAACCGTGCCGCAGCGGCTCGTCCAGACCGAGCGGCCGCCGCCTGCTGCGAGACTTGATGATGAACGACATAACCTGCCCCTTACTGAATCAAAGTCGTGGCGCTGCCCAGCGCCGCGCCGCAAGCCGCCTTGGCCACATCGAGCGTGCGCCGACCGCCGCAAGCGCGAGCGCTGCACAGATCGGTCATCAGCTTGTCGAGCTTGGGCCGTACCGTTGCCGCGGCGGGCTGAGTGGCGGCCGTGCCGATCATCTTCTCGATGAGCGGATCGATGATGGCGTTGCGCTCGGCGCCGGTGGCGAGACTGGAGGAGAACGCGGAACTCGCGCTCGAGCCGAAGAACGCAACACGCGCGCCGCTGGCATCGTCGATCAGCACGTTGCAGTACTGCAGCGCCAGCTGCGCGATCGACGTCTGATGCGAAGACAGGAACGCATCGAGATCCGTGACCGCCGGCAGTGACTGCCGCACGCTGCTGTAGGTCGCCTTGACCTTGGCGTTGTTCGGATCGACGCCGGTGACCGCGGCCATGGTGGCGTTGATCGAATCGAAGGTGCGCACGCCGATATCCGCCGGGCGTGCGGTGGGCACTGCCACGGCCGGCTCGACCTCGGCGAACTGCGAGCACACGTCGGTGCGGGCCCCCAGCTGATCGAAGCACAGGTAGAACTCGTCGAGTTCCGGGCCGCGCTCCAGCCCGATGACCGTACCGACATCGGAGAGCGGCGCCCCCATGCCGGGCACGTAATCGGAATCCGTGACCGTCTTGTCGAGCAGCTGATACGCCTGGCCGACGGCCGGCTCCGCCGCGTTGATACCGATGCGCATTCCTTTGACGTTCACCGTGCCGGGCCGCGCTGCGGGGTCGAGGCTGATGAGCCGCGGATTGGTGAACAGATAGCTGGAGCTGTCGTACTGCGCCGCTTCGAACAGCACGTACGACTTGGGCATGTCGAGCAGGTGCTCGACGCCGAACAGCAGGAAGAACTTCTCGCCGACGCCGGCCGCGAAATTCTGCTGCACCTGTGCCGGCGTCAGCGCCCGGCTGTGAACCGCGACCAGACGGATCACGCCGCTCCATTGCCGGTCGTTGCTCACTTCGTTGCCGAGCACGAAGGCGAAGCTGTTGTCCCAGTCGTTGAGCGTGCCGCCGGCCGCCGCATCCAGATCGCCGGTGAACTCGCCGTTGACGTAGATGCGCCGGCCGTTCACCGGATCGAACGTCACCACCACGTGCTGCAACGATGCCTGCAGACGCTGC
>JBDHQY010000251.1:0-4688 GCA_039807315.1 Steroidobacter sp.
GATGGCGGCAGTCGTGGCCAAGGCAATGACGAGCGTGCGAAAATTGCTGGGCATCTGAACGGTCCGAAAGGAAGTCCGGCGAGTATAGCCGAAGGTTGCGGCATATCCGGTCCGGCCACGGGCGGGGTCGCCGCGGGCCGGGCAGATCGACTCCTTTCGTTCCCTGCGACCGGCGATAAGTTCCCCTCATGTCCAATGCCATACGTCATTCCCTGACCATCCCCGACGCCCAGGCCGGTCAACGGCTGGATCAGGTGCTGGCAGAGCTGCTGTCCGAGTATTCGCGGACCCGCATCAAGGACTGGATCGAGACCGGCCAGGTCCTGGTCGACGGCGGCCGGCTGCGTCCCAAGGACAAGGTCGTGGGCGGGGAGCAGGTGGAGGTGTCCGCCACGCTGCCCGAGGCGGTGGAGGTCGCGCCGGAGTCGATCGCGCTGGACATCGTGCATCAGGACCGGCACGTGCTGGTCATCAACAAGCCGGTGGGGCTGGTGGTCCACCCCGGCGCCGGCAACGCCGCGGGCACGATGCAGAACGCGCTGCTGCACCTCGATCCGCAGCTTGCGCTGCTGCCTCGCGGCGGCATCGTGCATCGGCTGGACAAGGATACGAGCGGCCTGCTGGTGATCGCCCGGACGCTGGAAGCGCACACGGCGCTGGTCAGGGCCCTGGAAGTGCACGAGGTCGAGCGCGAATATGAAGCTGTCTGCGTCGGCGTCATGACGGGCGGTGGCACTGTCGACGCCCCGATCGGCCGGCATCCCGCGGATCGGCTGCGACAGGCGATCCGTGCCGACGGCCGTGAGTCGGTGACTCACTATCGCGTCATTCATCGCTACCGCGGCCACACTCACGTGCGTCTGCAGCTGGAAACCGGCCGGACACACCAGATCCGCGTACACATGGCGCACATCAAGTATCCGCTGGTCGGCGACCGTACCTATGGTGGCCGGCCGCTGTTGCCGAAGGGGGCGACGCCGGAATTGATCGAGGCTGTGCGCGGTTTCGGCCGGCAGGCGTTGCATGCCGCGCGGCTGGCGTTCGAGCATCCCGTGAGCGGCAAGCCCGTCGAATGCACAGCGCCGCTGCCGCAGGACATGCGCGAGCTGCTCGATGTCCTGGCGCGGGATGCGAAGACGAAGTGAGCGCATCGCAAGTCATGAGCAGCCTCGACTGGATCGCTCCCGACTGGCCGGCGCCGGCCGCGGTCGGCGCGGCGGCGACGCTGCGCAGCGGCGGTGTAAGCGAAGATGACTTTGCCAGCCTGAACATGGCCGCACACGTCGGCGACGATCCTGTCGCGGTCGTCGAGAACCGGCGTCGCGTGCGCGAGGCGCTGCGGCTTCCGGCAGAGCCGGTCTGGTTGAATCAAGTGCATGGCGTTCAGGTCGTCGAGGCGGGCGTGTATGAGACTCCGCCGACAGCGGACGCTTCCGTAGCGCGAAATGCGAACCAGGTTTGCGTGGTGTTGACCGCGGACTGTCTGCCTGTCCTGTTCTGCGATCGCGAGGGCACTCGTGTGGCAGCGGCTCATGCCGGTTGGCGTGGGCTCGTCGGCGGTGTGCTCGGTACGGCCGTCGAGGCGCTGGGCGTGCCGGCGCACAGGCTCATCGCCTGGCTGGGGCCAGCTATCGAGCAATCCGCATTCGAGGTGGGCGAAGAAGTGCGCGAGCAGTTCCTTGCACGCGATGCGGGCAACCAGCTGGCCTTCGAAAAGAATGCGCGTGGCCGTTGGCAGGCGGATCTTTACGAGCTGGCGCGGCGTGAGCTGGGACGACTGGGTGTATCCAGCATCCACGGCGGTGGCTTTCGCACTTATGCCGACGCGGACCGTTTCTTCTCCTACCGCCGCGCCAGCCGCACCGGGCGCATGGCGACGATGGTGTGGCTCGCGCAATAGCCTTTCCATTCGACGCTCCTCGCAGGCAGAGCCGTGTGATCGTGCAGGCGAGGCTGCGGCATTGGAGTGCATCTCACCGGGACCGGTGGATACACGCCCCGTCAGAGGTTTGGACGGTTGGCGGTCCAGAGGGTCTTGACTCACGTGCTACGCTGACCCGATCGAAATCGAAGGCCGCGTCGCCTGGCTGCCGGCTCGATCCCATCGCCCCAACAACATCGTCAAGCAATGTCGCTTCTCGCCTGGATCGTCCTTTTCACCGCCCTGGGCGGCGTGGTCAGCGCGCTGGCCGCATCCCTGTTCCTGCTGGCGCCGGATTCGGTGCGCAACCGGGTGTTGCCGCACTTGGTGAGTTTTGCCACCGGTGCGCTGCTGGGCGCAGCGCTGTTGGGATTGTTGCCGCACGCAATCGAAAGCGCGGGGGTCAACGGGGCGCACACGGTCGGGCTGGCGCTGCTGATCGGTCTGCTGATTTTCTTCGTGCTGGAGAAGATGGTGCTGTGGCGCCATTGCCATCAGGATGTGTGCGAGGGCCACCTGCCGCACGTCGGCCATTCCCACGATCATGCCAGCGACAAGGCGCGCGACGCCGCCTCGGCCTGGCTGATCCTGATCGGCGACGGCTTTCACAATGTGCTCGACGGCGTGCTCATCGCCGCCGCGTTCATGACCGACCTGCACCTGGGCATCGTCACTGCCGTTGCCGTCATGGCGCACGAGATTCCGCAGGAGGTGGGCGACCTGGCCATCCTGCTCCACGGCGGCATGTCGCGCGTGCGCGCGCTCACGCTGAACACGGTGACCAGCATCACTTCCGTGATCGGGGGCGTGGCGGCCTATTACTCCCTGCGGCAGACGCTGGACTTGCTGCCCTACGCCATCGCCATTGCCGCCGCCAGCTTCCTGTACATCGCGGTCGCCGACCTGATTCCCGGCCTGCATCGCCGGGTCGACCCGGGCTCGGGCGTGCGCCAGTTCATCTTCATCCTGCTGGGCATCGCCGTGATCTACGTCAGCCACGAGCTGGCGCACAGCCACGGCATGGGACACTAGCGGTCTGATCGAGCCGCTCCCGGCGTTGCTCGTCATGCCCCCGCCGACGCGCCTCCGTCCATGTCAGCCAGACGAATCTCTGTCCCCGGTCAAGCCGAAGGCTGGCTCTGCGCGAGAATGAGCGCTAACGAGCAGGCCGGGATTTTCCGGTCAGCCCGCACGACGTCCTCTGCAGCCCCACGGGCTGGAATGACGTGCCTGGCGGATTCTGCGGCGCAAATCCGTTGAATTCCTGAAGGCATCGCCCCACATCGCTGGTAGCTTTCCATGCCGGCCGGCGTCCGCCGGTCGGGTTTCTTCACGCGAGCGGTGATTTCCTCATGCGAATGGACAAACTGACGAGCAAATTCCAGCTGGCCCTGGCCGATGCGCAGTCGCTGGCGGTCGGACGCGATCACCAGTACATCGAGCCGCTGCACGTCCTGACCGCGCTGCTCGACCAGCAGGGCGGGTCGGTGCGTCACCTGCTCGACAAGGCCGGTACCAACGTGAATCTGCTGCGCTCGCAGCTGGGCGAGGCGCTCGACCGGTTGCCTAAGGTCGAAGGCACGGGTGGCGAAGTCCACATCTCCAACGAGCTGAACCGGGTCCTGAACCTGACCGACAAGCTGGCGCAGAAGCGCGGCGACCAGTACATCTCCAGCGAGCTGTTCGTGCTCGCGGCGCTGGAGGACAAGGGCCAGCTCGGCACGCTGCTGCGCAATGCCGGCGCGGTCAAGGGCGCTATCGAGAAGGCCATCGAGGAAGTCCGCGGCGGCGAAAAGGTGACCGACCCGAACGCCGAGGAAAGCCGCCAGGCGCTGGAGAAGTACACCGTCGACCTGACCGAGCGCGCCGAGCAGGGCAAGCTCGACCCGGTCATCGGCCGCGACGACGAGATCCGCCGCACCGTGCAGGTGCTGCAGCGTCGCACCAAGAACAACCCGGTACTGATCGGCGAGCCCGGTGTCGGCAAGACCGCCATCGTCGAAGGTCTGGCGCAGCGCATCGTCAACGGCGAAGTGCCCGAGGGGCTGCGCAACAAGCGCATCCTGGCGCTGGACATGGGCGCATTGATCGCCGGGGCCAAATATCGCGGCGAATTCGAAGAGCGCCTCAAGGCGGTGCTCAACGATCTGGCCAAGCAGGAAGGCCAGGTCATCCTGTTCATCGACGAGCTGCACACCATGGTCGGCGCCGGCAAGGCCGAGGGCGCCATGGACGCCGGCAACATGCTCAAGCCCGCGCTGGCGCGCGGCGAACTGCATTGCGTCGGCGCGACCACGCTCGATGAATATCGCAAGTACATCGAGAAGGACGCGGCGCTGGAGCGGCGCTTCCAGAAGGTGCTGGTGGGCGAGCCCTCGGTCGAGGACACCATCGCCATCCTGCGCGGCCTGAAGGAGCGCTACGAAGTGCACCACGGGGTGGAGATCACCGATCCGGCCATCGTCGCCGCGGCCACGCTTTCGCATCGCTACATCAGCGACCGGCAGCTGCCGGACAAGGCCATCGACCTGATCGACGAGGCGGCCTCGCGCATCCGCATGGAAATCGATTCCAAGCCGGAGGAAATGGACCGGCTGGAACGGCGCATCATCCAGCTCAAGATCGAGCGCGAGGCGCTGAAGAAGGAATCCGACGAGGCCTCGCGCAAGCGCCTGGCGACGCTGGACGAGCAGCTCAAGTCGCTGGAGAGGGAATACGCCGACCTGGAAGAAATCTGGAAGGCCGAGAAGGCCTCGGTGCAGAACTC
>JBDHQY010000252.1:0-4677 GCA_039807315.1 Steroidobacter sp.
CACGCCGCCGGTCGCTTCGCAGCTCTGGTTCGTCTCGCCGCGCGCGATCTTGTCCTTGAAGTCGTTGCGGAAGTAGGTGACGTTGAAGCTGTGCCCGCCCTCGCCCGTCCAGTAGAGCGCCACTTCCGTGTTCACGCTGGTCTCGGGTTGCAGGTCCGGATTGCCGACGAATGGCGAGGTACCCTGCCCGCCGAAACCCGTGATACCGTCGTACAGGTCCGTCGTCTTCGGCGTCTTGAAACCGGTGGCGACACCGCCCTTGATGCTCCAGCGCGGATTGATCGTGTACACCGCGTAGGCGCGCGGGCTCACATGATCGCCGAACACCTTGTGATCGTCATAGCGCACGCCCAGCGTCAACGTGAGCGGATCGATCGGCGTCCAGTTGTCTTCCGCAAACAGCGAGTACATCTTGTGTTCCTGCACGGTGCCGGCGCCGTCCGCGCCACCTTCCATGCCGAACACGCCGTCTTCCAGCTCGCCATCGATGTACTGGGTGCCGACCACCATGTGGTGGCGTCCCGCGAAGTTCTCCACCGCGAAGTCGAGCTTGGCATCCAGCGTGTACTGGCTGCTGTCCATCGTGCGCTTCGGTCGCGGCAGGAAAGTCTGCTCCAGGATGGCGCGGCGCTCTGCCGTCGACAGGCCGGCGTAAGGTCCGGTGCCCTGGAAAATCTGCGTATGCAGCGCTCGTTCGGTCGCGGTGAGCGGCAGGGTGCGGCCGTGGTTGCCGGTATCGATATGCGCGAGTGACACGAAGCTGCTGCCGAAACCCCAGTCACCGCGGTGCGTCACCGACCACTGATCGCGAGTGAACTTCTGGTCTGCCGCATATCCGGCGCGCGGCTGAGCGCGCCACAGTTCGCCGACGTTATCGACGGTGCCGAGCGGATAGGCGGTCGTGCCAAGATTGTTGGTGAACGGCGTGTTGTCATAGATCTGTTTGGACTTGTCGAAGTCCAGGCTCACGTCCTGCCGTTCCGAGATCCGCCAGTTCAGCGTGGCGCCGTAGGACGTGTTGGTGTTGTCCGTGGTCTTGCCACCGCTGCCGAAGCCAAGCGCACGTTCGTGAGGCTGTCCGGACGGATCCATAATGACGTCGTACTCGGGAAGCGACGCGTCGCGCTCGTAGCGCGAGCCGCGTAGCGACAGGCCAAGCACGTCGCGCACCAGCGGGCCGGACGCCGTGACGTCGTAGGTAGTGTCGGCACCGAACTGATCGTTCTCCTGGAAGGAATGGCCGATGGTGGTCGAGGCGCGCCAGCTGTCGGCGACTTTCTTGGTAATGATGTTGACGACGCCGCCCAGCGCATCGGCGCCATAGAGCGTCGAGGCCGGTCCGCGAATCACTTCGATACGCTCGATCACATCCAGCGGCGGAATGTGATTGAACTGGTTGCCACCGAAACTGTTCGGATAGATGTCGCCATGATTGTTCTGGCGCTTGCCATCGATGAGAACCAGCGTGTAATCGGGACCCATGCCACGGATGCTGATGGTGCGCTGGCCGGTCTTGTCCGAAGTTTCGCCGACATCCACGCCTTCGAGGTCGCGCACGGCATCGATCAGCGTGACGTAAGGACGCTTCACCAGTTCCTCCGCAGCCACGACGCTGATGCTCGCGGGTGCATCGACGATCTTCTGTTCGAAACCGGCCGCGGTGACCACCACCTCCTCGACGGTTCTTGGATCGGGGACGGCAGCATCCTGGGCATGCGCCGCGGCGGTTGCAAAAGCCAGGGATACAGCCAAACGCAGGGGATTGCGGACGATGGTCTTGCACGAAGCTGAGGAAAACGCAGACATGACGAACGGACCTCAATAAAGGGGCGAACGAAAACAAAGGGCGAGCGCACCCGGGCGCGTCCCGGAAAACCGGAACACGGGGCTGCTGCAATGTGGAAGTGCTAACGCTTCAGCGCGCGAGCGCTGTCAGGGCGCCTGGCCGAGCTGCAGTTTCAGCAGCAATCGCGGGCTGGCATGGGGACAATCGTGCGAGTGGGAAAACGCACCGCGGGGAAGAACAGCAGCATCGGCGATCGAGCATCCGGCGAAGCTCTGGCATGGGCCGGCGCAAGCCGCAGACGCGTGAGCGACATCGATGCGAATTGCCGTCGCAACGGTAAACCCCCGAATGCGGTGCTTGCAGAGCTTATTCGCACGGGGCACCGAATCGTCGCGCTCGGGGACGCTGGTCTGAGGGTCCGCAAAGACGTAGCTCGAGGCTTCACCCGCTCCCGGCACATCGCTGCCATGGCTGTGGCGCACGTCGGCCACGGCCGAACCGGCACCGAACAGCGTGAGCGCCAGCAGCAGATGCAGCAGATGCAGCAGATGGGTGATTCGAGGACACACAGCGCGGGTGACGATAATACAAATCATTCTCATCTTCAATTAGACGATGAGTGCGCGCTGCGGCCATCGACCGGATCGACGATGCTCCGGCCACGGCGCGAGCAGCGTTACTTGCCCGATGCCGGCGCCGCCTGGGTCTTCGTACCCCGGATGATCTTTTCCCACGGATTCAGATCCGGTTCGGCGATCTTGCTCAGGGTGTTGCGGTCGCGATGCGTGAACGGGGTATCGCGGCCCCGCACCATCAGGATGGTGTCGGAGACATAACTCCATGAGCCATCGGCGTGAAAATCGACTTCGATGCGATAGGAGTCCGTGCGAAACGCCTGTTCGAGAAAAGTCGTCGAGCAGATGCCGTATTCCGTCTGCCCCCGTTGCGCGGTCAGGACCAGCTTGGTCGCATCCGGCTGCGCCTGTCCGGCGGCGATCGCCACCTGCCCGCGCGGGATCGCCACGGTCTGCAGGATGAGACCGGTGGCCGGCTCCCACAGCCAGTAGCCCAGCTGATCGTGAAAGGCGATCTGCTCTTCCGCCGTGTTGATATGAACGTGGTAGCGCAGACCATAGAACAGCTGCGGCCCGTTGGTCTGCGGGTCGATCGGCTGCATCTCGATGCGCTCGAGATAGTTGCGCCGTTCCGGTCCATCCGCCTTCGGATTGACGTCGAGTCCCCGCTGCCCCTGCCAGATGCCGGCGAGACGGCGCAGCGGGCCGAGATTGCTCAGCGTGTCGGCGTCGATGTTCTCGGGCTCGGTGAAGATGTCATCCGGAATGCTCACGTCGTGTCTCCCTCTTGTCTGACGAGCCGCGCTGCGCCACCACGCCGTGGCTGTTTTGGATTTGACCGCTCGCGCACAGAGTAGCAAGCTGAATCCGCGCTGTCCCTTGCCGGAAAAGTGCCATCGGCGCGGTGGAAAACGAGGATTGCGAGATGAGCGACAGGTTCAAGATCGGCGATCACGTCAGCTGGAACTCCGAGGCAGGCCGGGTCTCGGGCACGATCATCGCCATCCACACCCGGGACTTCGATTACAAGGGCCATGTCCACCATGCCTCGAAGCAAGACCCCCAGTACGAGATCAAGAGCGACAAGACCGACCATATCGCCGCTCACAAAGGCAGCGCCCTGCATTACGCGTCGTGAGACGAGGCGTGACGCTGCCGTTCTTCACCGTCGGTCATTCCAATCGAAGCCTGGAGGAACTGGTGCAGCTGCTGAGCGAGCCCGGCGTCGAGCGCCTGGTGGATATCCGGACGATTCCCAGGTCTCGGACCAATCCGCAGTTCAATATGGACACGTTACCCGAAGCGCTGGCGGGCCACGGCATTGCATATGAGCACGTGGCTGCGCTCGGCGGCCTTCGCGGCAAGAACCGCAGCCTGGCGCGGGACGTCAACGGTTTCTGGACGAACGAGAGCTTCCACAACTACGCCGACTACGCACTCTCGGCACAGTTCCACGCCGGACTGGAGCATCTCATCGCGGCAGGACGCAAACAGCGCTGTGCCATCATGTGCTCGGAGGCCGTGTGGTGGCGCTGTCACCGGCGCATCGTCACCGACTATCTGATCGCCCGCGGCGAAAGCGTTTTCCATATCATGGCTCAGGGTCGTCTCGAACCGGCCCGCCTCACCGCGGGCGCGGCCATTCAACCCGATGCGGCGGTCGTCTATCCCGCCACGTCCTGATCGAGCGCACGCGAGGTAAACTCCGCGCCGCGATGCGTGCCGTGCGGCCGCCGATCCCGATCCGTTTCCCGACGACCGCGCCGCGCCACACGAAATCACAGAGAACGAACCAGCTCGACCGATGGCCAAGAACACCCGATCCGCCCGTACACCGAAGCCGTCCAGCAGACCCATCGGGCGCAACCGGATAGGCAAGCGATTGGAACGGCTCGCCCGGCAGATCAAGGACTGCGACGAATTCGTCGATCACGTTGCCGGACTCCGCAACCGCTATCTACACGAGCAGGCGCTGCGGGAAAGCGCAGCCCAGACGGCGCTACGTCAGTCCACACGTACATTCCATCGACATGCCGCAGCGCTGGCGCTTTGGCTGCGGCAGGCACACGACGGCTCGATGACGGCCATCGAGCGCGAGGCCCTCGATCGAATCGGCGCCCAGCTCCACGGCTCAGCCGGCGCGGCCCGCGCACAGAGCGCACCTATCCTTGCTTGGCTGACACGTGCCGGCCAGGCCGCCGAAGCGAGCATCGCGAGAACGACACCAAGGCAGGACGGCCTGGCCGGCGCCGATACCGCGCGAACCGTGGCCGAGGGTCTGCGAGCCACCTTCGAATATCACAAGTTGAAAGTCAC
>JBDHQY010000253.1:0-4632 GCA_039807315.1 Steroidobacter sp.
CTTCTCGATCGGCATCCTGGTGGACGATGCGATCGTGGTGGTCGAGAACATCCATCGTCACATGCGGCTCGGCGGCGGAACCTTGACCCAGGTCATTCCGCGCGCGGTCGACGAGGTCGGCGGACCGACCATTCTCGCCACCTTCACGGTGATCGCGGCGCTGTTGCCGATGGCGTTCGTGAGCGGCCTGATGGGTCCGTACATGAGCCCCATCCCCATCAACTCGAGCATGGGCATGCTGATCTCGCTGGCGGTGGCCCTGGTATTCACGCCGTGGCTGTGTCGCCAGCTTCTAGGAAAAGGACAGGCGCTGCACCAGCCGGCGCAGAGTCCCTGGCTGCGCTCCTTGTTCGAACGTTTCCTGCGGCCGTTTCTCGGCGATGCGGCTGCGCAACGGCGCCGGCACCGCCTCTACTGGGCGGTGCTGGGCGCGATCGTGCTGGCGGTCGCTCTGGTCGCGGTAAGGCTGGTCGTGCTCAAGATGCTGCCGTTCGACAACAAATCCGAGTTCCAGGTGGTGCTGAACCTGCCCGAGGGCAGCACGCTCGAGACCACGGCGCGAGCGCTCGATGAGCTGTCGCGTGCAATCGAAAAGGTGCCGGAGGTCAGCGACTACCAGGCATACGCCGGCACGGCGGCACCCATCAACTTCAACGGGCTGGTGCGTCAGTACTACCTGCGCGAGGCTCCGGAGTTTGGCGACCTGCAGGTCAATCTGGTCGACAAGCGGCACCGCTCGCGCCGCAGCCACGAGATCGCGCTTGCCGTTCGTCCGGCGCTCGCGGCGATCGGCAAGAAATACGGCGGCTCGGTGCAAGTGGTGGAGGTACCGCCCGGTCCGCCGGTGCTGGCGCCATTGGTTGCGGAAGTGTACGGGCCGCGCTACGAGGATCAACGCCGGCTGGCCGCGGAACTGCGCAAGCTCTTCGACTCGACCCCGGATATCGTCGACGTCGACGCCAGCCTGGAAGCGCCGGCGCGCCGCTTCGTCGTCGAGGTCGATCGGCAGAAGGCGGCGCTGCTCGGCGTTTCCCAGGATCAGATCACGCAGACCATGTCCGCCGCGCTCGGCGGCCTCGACGTGACCCAGATACACGCGGGGCGCGAACGTTATCCAATACCGGTGCGTCTGCAGCTGGGCGTTGCCGACCAGGCCGAGCTGACGCCGATGCTGTCCCTGGAGGTGCGCGCCGTCGACGGCACCGCCATCGCTCTTTCCGAGCTGGTACGGATAGTCGAGACCAGCCGGGATACGGCGATCCATCACAAGGATCTGCTGCCGGTGGTCTATGTCACCGGCGACATGGCGGGACGGCTCGATAGTCCGCTCTACGGCATGTTCTCGATGGTGGGCAGACTGTCGCAGCCGCCTTCCGGCGGCAGCGCCGTCGCCCAGCACTTCGTGGCGCAGCCGGAGGATCCGAATCAGCTCGCGGTGAAGTGGGACGGCGAGTGGCAGATCACCTACGAAACGTTCCGGGACATGGGCCTGGCGTATTCGGTGGGCCTGCTGCTCATCTACCTGCTGGTGGTGGCGCAGTTCGGCTCGTATACCCTGCCGCTCATCATCATGGCGCCGATTCCGCTGACGATCATCGGTGTCATGCCGGGGCATGCACTGCTGGGGGCGCAGTTCACGGCGACCTCGATGATCGGCATGATCGCCCTGGCGGGCATCATCGTCCGCAATTCCATTCTGCTGGTCGACTTCATCGATGCCGAGCTGCGCGCCGGACGCAGTCTCGAAGAGGCCGTCATGAGCGCCGGCGTCATACGCGCCAAGCCCATTTCGCTCACGGCGCTCGCCGCCATGATCGGCGCGTTCTTCATTCTCGACGACCCGATATTCAACGGCCTGGCGGTATCGCTGATCTTCGGCATTCTCGTCGCCACCGTGCTGACTCTGCTCGTGATCCCGGTTCTCTATTACGCGTACTTGAAGCGACAGGCGCCGCCCGTGCGCCAGGGGGTATGACATGGCACACGTAGTCGTCGTCGGCGCCGGAGTCGGCGGGGTTTCCGCAGCCTTCGAGTTGCGCCACAAGCTCGGCAAGGAACATCGCGTCACGCTGATCGGAGCCTCGGCGTGGTTCGAGTCCACGCCGTCGAATCCCTGGATCGCGGTCGGCTGGCGCAAGTGCGATCAAACGCGCGTCGCAATGCAGGAGCCGCTGCAATCCAAGGGCATCGACTGGATCGCGGAACCGGTGTCGGCGATCGATGCGCCGAATGACATGCTGCGGCTGCAAAGCGGGCGCGAGCTTGCGTACGACTATCTCGTCATCACTACCGGTCCGCAGCTGGCATTCGAGGAGGTTCCCGGCCTTGGCCCGGCAGGTCACACGCAGTCCGTGTGCACGCAACAGCACGCGCTGCAAGCCTGGGAGAGCTACCAGGCGTTCCTGCAGGATCCCGGCCCCATCATCGTGGGCGCCGCCGCGGGCGCGAGCTGTTTCGGGCCGGCCTACGAGTTCGCGATGATCCTCGACGCCGATCTGCGCAAACGCAAGGTTCGCGATCGGGTGCCGATGACCTTCGTGACCAGCGAGCCGTATGTCGGACACATGGGCCTGGGCGGCGTGGGCGACAGCCAGGGGCTCATGGAGTCCGAGCTGCGGCAGCGGCATATCAAGTGGATCACCAATGCGAAGATCGCCGGCGTGGCGGCCGGCGAGATGACGGTGGTCGAGCACGACGCGGAAGGCAAGCCGAAGCAGGAACATGCGCTGCCGTTCAAGTACGGCATGGTCATTCCGGCGTTCAAGGGCGTTGCCGCGGTGGCGGCAGTTCCCGAGTTGTGCAACCCGCGCGGCTTCGTCCTGATCGATGCGCAGCAGCGCTCGAAGAAGTATCGAAACATCTTCTCGGCCGGCGTTTGCGTGGCCATCGCCGCGGTGGAAGCCACGCCGGTGGCGACGGGCGCGCCCAAGACCGGCTACATGATCGAGTCGATGGTCAGCGCCATCTGCGAGAACATCGCCGCCGAGATCGCCGGCAAGCCCGCCAACGCGCAGGCCACCTGGAACGCCATCTGCCTGGCCGACTTCGGCGACACGGGTGCCGCATTCGTGGCGTTGCCGCAGATTCCACCGCGCAATCTCACCTGGGCGAAGGTCGGCAAGTGGGTGCATCTGGCCAAGATCGCCTTCGAGAAATACTTCCTGCGCAAGGTGCGCACGGGCGCCACCACGCCCGTATACGAGAAGTACGTTCTCAAGGCGCTCGGCATCGTGTCGCTGAAGGAGACGCAACGGTGAGATCTCGCTGCCGCGCATCGAGGGTCGTGCTGTCGGTCGTGATGTTCGCCACGGCGGCGATTCCGGCCGCGGTGGCGGGCGAGACGCTCGAGGATGCCTGGCAGCGTGCTCTCGGAAACGACAGCGCACTTGCCGCCGCAACCGCCGAGACCGCTGGAGCACAGGCTGGCGAGCGGGCCGCTCGCGCAGCGCGCTGGCCCGCGCTCACCGCGAGCGGCGGTTACACGCGTTTCGATAACGCGCCCAGATTCGACTTCGCCGCGCCGGGATTTGCATTCGAAGTGCCGATCTTCGCAGGCGATGACTATCTGTCCGGCAGCGTGCAATTGAAGCTGCCGCTGTTCACCGCTGGCCGCATTGCGGCGGGCATCGATGCCGCTCATCAGGGTGCTGTCAGCGCCAGTGAAACCGAACGCGCCACGCGCGGTTCGTTGCGCCTGGCAGTGGCAGAGGCTTACATCGAGGTGCTCCGCGCGAAACGCGTGCAGCGTACTGCCGAGTCCAGTGTCGCGAGTCTCTCCGCACATGTGTCGGACGTGCAGAATATGGTCGAGCGGGAGCTCGTGGCACGCAACGATCTACTTGCAGCGCGTGTGGCGCTGGCCGATGCCGAGCAACGCAGGGTGCGCGCGGAAAACGGTGTTGCACTGGCCTATGCGGCGTACAACCGTCGTCTCGGCGAGCCGCTTGATCGAGCGGTCGATCTCGATGAGGCGCTGCGAGTAGAATCGCAGTTCGGCGCTGCGCCGCTGGACGTCCTGCTGCAGCGTGCTGTGGACTCGCGTGGTGAGGTCGCCGCAATGGCTGCTCGCGCGGGGGCGCTTGATCGGCAGGCTGCAGCCGAGCGCGCCGACATGTTGCCCCAGGTCGCGCTCGCTGGCGGTTACAGCTATTTCGACAACGCCATTCTGGACCGGAAGGACTTCAGCAGTGTCGGTATCGCGCTGACCTGGAACCTCTTCGATGGTGGTCAGGCTCGCAATCGGGCGTCGGCGCTGCGCAGCGCCAGTCGCGCTGCCCGGCACCGTACCAACGATTTACGCTCTCTGATCGAACTGCAAGTGCGAGAGGCGTGGCTCGGCGTGAAGGAAGCTCAGGCGCGTCTCGACGCTTCCCGCGAGGCCATCGCGCAGGCCGACGAGAATCTGCGCATGACGCGCGAGCTGTATGGCGTAGGCCTCGGCACCAACACCCAGGTGCTCGACGCAGTAGCCCTGCAAGTGAGTGCTGCCAACAACAGGGACAACGCGGTTCTGGACCAGTCCCTGGCGGAATTGCGGCTGGCCCACGCGGTGGGCGATCTGTGACGGCAGACCGTCTGCAGGCCGCCGACAGCGCCGTCGCGTTCCGCAGCCGCGCCGGCATGAGCTGAGTT
>JBDHQY010000254.1:0-4613 GCA_039807315.1 Steroidobacter sp.
GCAGGCTCTGGAAATCGGCTACAACTACGCCAAGGAACACTTCCAGTGTCCGCTGCCGGTACACGTCGCGGCCATGGACAAGACCTCGAATCACATCCTGATCGATGGCAACACCGCGGCCGGCCTGGGATGCATGTATGCCGGCGCGACGGTCGGCGCGTGGTATCCGATCACGCCCTCGACCTCCGTCATGGATGCGTTCAAGAGCTTCTGCCAGAAATGGCGCGTCGATCCGGAAACCGGCAAGCGCAATTTCATCATCGTGCAGGCAGAGGATGAGCTGGCCGCCATCGGCGCGGTGCTCGGTGCCTCGTGGAACGGCGCCCGTTCTTTCACGCCGACCAGCGGCCCCGGCATTTCGCTGATGAACGAGTTCATTGGCCTGGCGTACTACGCCGAGGTGCCGGCCGTGCTCTTCGACATTCAGCGCGTGGGGCCTTCCACCGGTATGCCGACCCGCACGCAGCAATGCGACCTGCTGCTCGCTGCGTACGCCTCGCACGGCGACACGAAGCATGTGCTGCTGTTCCCGAGCAATCCGGAAGAATGTTTCCACATGGCGATCCAGGCGTTCGACCTGGCCGAGCGGCTGCAGACGCCGGTCTTCGTCATGTCGGATCTGGACATCGGCATGAACGACTGGATGTGCCCGGTGCTGCAGTGGGACGACAGCTATCAGCCGGACCGCGGCAAGGTGCTGACCCGCGAGCAGGTCGAAGGACTGGAAAAGTTCTATCGCTATCTCGACAAGGACGGTGACGGCATTCCGTACCGCACGCTGCCGGGCGTACATCCGAAAGGCGCCTACTTCACGCGCGGCTCGGGCCACACCCAGTACGGCGTCTACACCGAAGACTCTACCGATTACCAGATCGTCCTGGATCGCCTGAGCCACAAGTTCGAAACGGCCAAGACGCTGGTGCCCAAGGCGGTGATCCGCAACCGGGCCGCGAAACCGGCCGACATCGGCATCGTCTCGATCGGCAGCTGCGATGGCGCGGTCAACGAGGCGCTCGACATCCTGGAGCATCGCGGCATCAAGCTCGATTACCTGCGCGTCCGCGGCTTCCCCTTCGGCAAAGAGGTGGAAGAGTTCCTGGCGACGCACTCGCTGCTGTTCGTGGTCGAGCAGAATCGCGACGCACAGTTGCGCAGCCTGCTGACGCTGGAAACCGCGGTGGAGAAGTCGAAGCTGCGCTCGATTCTCTACTACGCCGGCCTGCCGATCTCCTCGAGCTGCATCGTCGATGGCGTGCTCGAAGAGCTGGGCGCGACGACGCAGGTCAGATCGGTGATGTGAGCTGAAGATTCAGCGCATGAATACTGAGAATCCGAAGAGATCCGCAGCGCCGGCAGCCGGCCGTTGTGGTTTCGCGGCGGCCGGCTGCCGCCTTCCCCGCGGGAATGCACCATGAGTTTCATTGCCAAACCGAAAATTTCCCATCCCGGGCTGCCCAGGAACGAGCTCGGCCTGACCCGCCGCGACTACGAAGGCAGCATGTCCACGCTGTGCGCGGGCTGCGGCCACGACTCGGTCACCGCCGCCATCGTCGAGGCCGTGTGGGGCCTGTCGATGCGCCCGGAGCAGCTCGCGAAACTGTCCGGCATCGGCTGCTCGTCGAAAACCACCGCGTATTTCGTCAGCGGCGCGCACGGCTTCAATGCGGTGCACGGCCGCATGCCGTCGATCGCCACCGGCGCCATCGCCGCCAACAAGGATCTTTGCTACATCGGCATTTCCGGGGACGGCGACACGCTTTCGATCGGTTTCGGCCAGTTCGCGCACGCCATCCGGCGCAACATCAACATGCTGTACATGATCGAGAACAATGGCGTGTACGGCCTCACCAAGGGCCAGTTCTCGGCCTCCGCCGACATCGGCTCGAAAGCCAAGCGCGGCGAGGAGAACCGGCAGCCGCCGATCGATCCGGTGCTGACCGCGCTGACTCTGGGCTGCACCTTCGTTGCGCGCAGCTTCTCGGGCGATAAGGAGCAGCTGGTACCGCTGATCCAGGCCGGCCTGAAGCATCGCGGCTTCGCACTGATCGACGTGCTGTCACCCTGTGTGACTTTCAACGATCACGTAGGCTCGACCAAGAGCTACGAATTCGTGCGCGAGCACTCCGATGAAGTCGTGCATGCGGATTTCGTCGCGCCGGCGCAGGAGATCACCGCGCAGTACGCAGCGGGTGAATCCATGCCGGTGACGATGCACGACGGCAGCCGCATCCTGCTGCGCAAGCTGGATCCTTCCTACGATCCGACGGACCGCACCCGGGCGTTCACCTACCTGCGCGAAAAGCAGGCGCAGGGCGAATACGTCACCGGCTTGGTCTACATCGACGAGCACAGCCCGGAATTCCACGAAGTGAACGAGACCGCGGCCACCCCCATGAATCAGCTGCCTTACGCCAAGCTCAATCCAGGTGCACAGGGGCTGCAGAAGATCATGGCGCGCTACCGGTAAGGAAAGCGATCCGCACCCTTCCCCTCTCCTTTCGCGGAGAGGGGAAAATTCCTGATTACCGCGCTTTCCCTGCCGACCTCGAAATCCGCGCCCGGCAGCCCTCGGCTCCATCTTCCAGAGCCAGGCCGGGAATTCCTGCTCTTCACGCTCCCCTCGCGAGAAACGCTCCGAAGCTATCGAAGCGTGGCCCGCACGCGCGCCAGCACCCGTTCCGGCCGGCTCAGCACGTCACGATGGGAGAACGCCAGGATCTCGTAGCCCAGCGACCGGAGAAAATGCTTCTTTGCCTGCGCGACTCTGCCGTCGCGCGATAGCTCCACCGCCAACGCTCGCTCCACGCACATTTGCGCGACGATGAATGGACCGATCTCGCATTGGACGAAGCGGTGAGGGTGAGGCAGAAGCGCCGGGGAACGCAGCAGGGCCGTCAGAATATCTTCCGGTGCCGAGCTGCGGCGCGAGCGAGTTCGTTCCTTGAAGACTCCGGTAAGCATGGAGCAGACGGTAAGCCGGTTGCGTCGGCTCGGGCACGCGCATTTCTGAGGAAGATGCGCAGAAAATGCCGGAAGCCAGGCAGTGGCCCTGGCTTCGATGATTCAGTACATCAAACCGATTCGCGCTTCGTATCGCTCGACCACAGCGGGCACACCGGCGCGCCCGAGCCGGCGGCCGCGCCGACGCGGCGATGATTCGTACCATGTTGCAGGCAACGTGGATCGCGCGCCCACTGCATCGCATAGATCACCGGGTCCAGGCCCGCATTCATCAGATCGCTCAAGTGCCGTTGCCAGCGCTCTGTAGTCTTCATGATCGACTCCAACGTGATGCCAGCCACACAACTCGCCGAGCGGCCCGAACGTTCCTGCGGCTCGCTGCTTATTACGTCTATCGGCGTAAAAGTGGCGGTGTTTGGCGACATGCGGACGCGTTTACATGGTTCTGTCTGTGGCTACGCCAAACGCTTTGTCTCGCTGTGAACGCTCGCGTGCGCGAGCCCACGTCGGGCTGTCCATAGCGACTTCGCGCGGGCGCTCCGGGACAATCCGCTGACATGCGCGCAGGCGGGCGGGAATCCAGCCGAACCGGCAGGATGGATTGCCGCTGGCGCAGAAGCGGCCAGGGACAGGTAATTCAGGCCTTTCTCGAGCGGCGGCGTCGGGCTTGATGGATCGAGCAGAGCTGATACTGCGCCGCTTCGCACGCGGCACCGATGGAGGCATAGCCGCTCATGCGCTCGAACAGATCGGCGGTCGGTCGCGGCAGGTAGGTGGACAGCTCGTAGCCGAAGCCGTCGCGCTCGGCATAGATCCGCACGTAGCCGCGATCACCGTTCAGCAGATCCACCAGAGTTCGCATACTTAAACCGCTCCTCCCAGCGGACATAATCTAAGGGAACTCCTCGGCGCCGAAATGAGACATGCGTCGCATTCGCGACGGCGGCTAGCGCAATCGATCGATCACCCTTTCGCGCGCGGCACGAAAAAGAAATCGCCCACCTCGTGTCCGGCACCCTTGATCGATTTGAACTGCGGCGTCTGCACGAACTTGTTCTTCGCCGCGACGATCTCGACTCGCTTGCGCACGCGGCTGAACAGCTCCGGGCTCGACAGGACGCCGGTGTTTGCCTCCAGCTCGTCGAGAAACGCGCGCGCAAAAACCGAGTTGCCACCGCCGCCTTCGTCGAGCACCGGCGCGTCGCCGCCGGACGTGAGCAGCAGCCGCGAGCGCTTCGGCAGCTTGTAAGCGAGGTACTCCTTCGAGTAACCCACATTGTCGTTCAGGAACAGATAGCTTGGATCGGTGGACAACAGACCGGCGTAGCACGAGTCCGCGACCACCAGCACGCGCTTCGCCGGCAACCGGCTCAGATGCCCGGTGATCTGCTCGTTGGGCACCCAGAACGTGTCTTTCGGCGGCGCATCGGCGTTGACCGGCAGCCAGTATCCGCTCTGCGTGCGGCCGTTGCTGAGCCGCTCGCCGTGGCCGGCGTAGTAGATCAGCAGATTGTCCTCGGGCTTGAGCACCGCGTTCAGATCGTTCAGCGCCTTGAGCATGGTGACGTCGTCGGCATCTTCCAGGATCTGCACGTTGAAACCGTACTTGTCGGCCAGGATGCGGGCGGCGCGTTGCGCGTCGTAGCGCGGAG
>JBDHQY010000255.1:0-4608 GCA_039807315.1 Steroidobacter sp.
GGCACGTACGGGAAGGTCTCCTGGCAGGTCCTCGGATCGAAGTTGCCGCAGATGGCCAGGCGATAGACCTGCGGCGCATCCGGGTGATCGCAGCTCTGCTGATCCTTGGCATCGTCGTTGCACTGGTAGGTGTAGATGGTCTTGCCGTCCGCATCCGCCAGCACCTGGCCAAGGCGCGAATCCTGCACCGTGAAATCGGCCGGCGGCGACAACGCACGCTGCGTGTACACGTTGTGCCAACCTGGCACATCGCTACCCTCCAGCGAGCGGGTCCGCTGACTGGGCGCATAGGTGTAGAGCGCCTTGCCACGATACGCCCACTGCTTCACGCCCGGCGAGCGCTCGATGACGCTCCATTCGCCCTTCGGCGTCGCCGTCTGCGGCGCCAGCACCGGAACCCATTCTTCCAGGCACTTGCCGGTGCAGTTGGACTTGCCCGGCTCGTCCGCATCGGAGCTGTAGACCGCGTAGCCCTTGTGATCGATCAGCATGTGAGCGGTCCGAAACGGCTGCACTGCCAATTCCGGCGGCACGTCCGCGGGCGGACCGATTGGATTGCGGACCACGCCCTTCTCGCCACCGGCCACGGCGTTCGAGCCACCCAGCACATCACCCGGCTTGCGGTCGCGGTCGGAGGTGTAAACGGGATACCCGTCGTACGCCCACTGGCTCTGGCCATTGGTGCGCTTGGCGATGGTCCACTTGCCCACCGGCTTGGCATCGGCTGGCGCCAGCAGCGGCGGCCATACCTGCTCGCAGCTCTTGCGCTGCTCGACTTCCGGCAGCACGAAGCCGCCCGGATATGGGCTCATGAAGCCCGTGGTCTCGGTGTAGACGGTGCCGTCGCAGGTGGCTTCCCCGCTGTAGCGGCGGTCGCCAGCCTGGCCGCTGCGCAGGCCGCTCAGGGCCCAGTTGTAGAGAGTCTTGCCTTCGGCGGTGGCGAATACCGGTCCTTCCAATTCGGTCTGGATCACCTGGACCCCCGGCGGCATGGGCACATTGATATAGGCTTCCTTGTCCTTGGAATCCTTCGACTGCCAGTACTCGCCCAGCGGCGCCGCCTGCGCCGCCATGGCGACGCTTGCCATGAGCGCTGTACCCAACAAACCCCGAACCACTGTCCGCAATTGCATGCTTAGGAAACCTCTGGTAGCGGCCAACTCATCGCATCCTGCTCGATGCGCGTTGCCTTGCAGGCCGCTGCATTTTGTCCATCCCCAGGGAAATCCATGAATCAGAGCTTCCCTGGAATCTCTCGATCGAGTGGTGCTGGCGGGGCAACGCTGCAACCCTGCGGCGATGCCCCGGACAAAACCTCAGTCTCGCCTCGTCTTCCCAGCCGTTCAGACGAGGATTTCGGAGACTTCCTTGCTGGTGTTGTTGCTGTTGACGCCCCAGGAGGGCTTGTCCACCCCGAACAGACGCAACGCCGTGTACCCCACCCGCGTGGTCGCCGTCGCCCCCAGGTCGATGTGCATGCCGCTCTTGACCTTGCCACCCGCACGACCCGCCGTGAACATCGGGATGCCGTCCAGGCTGTGCGTGCGTGCATAGCCGTGGTCGGTCGTCGCATAGATGAACACGTTGTCCAACAACGTGCCCTCGCCTTCCTTGATCTTGGTGAAGGCATCCACGAAGTACGCCCACGACTCCAACGCCCGACGCGTGAACCACGAAGCGGTCGGCTGGTAGCCCAGGCTCATGTCCACCGGCTCCTCGTGCGTGGTGGTGTGGTGCGGCTTCTCGTACCCCGGCTTGATCGTCGAGGAGTTCGCGTTGGTGTACGCCATGTTGAACACCCGCGTCTGATCGCACGCCAGCGCCATCACCAGCAGGTCCGTCATCATGCGATGGCGTACCGCAATGGCCTCCGCCTCCTGACCCATCGCCGGATCCACCTTGATCTCCCCGGGACGATGACACGCCGCGATCGGCTCGGGCTTCTCCAAGCGCTGCTGGAACTGCTGCTCCAGATGACGCAACCCGGTGAAGTACTGGTCCAGACGCTGCTTGTCCTCGCTGCCCACCTGCTTCATCAGCGAGTTGGTCTGATCCATCACCCCCGACAGCACGCTCTTGCGCACCATCACCCGCGGATCGGGCTTGAACTCCTTGGCATTCGGATCCGGGAAGTCCGGCCCGAACAACCGGGTGTAGAACTGCAACGGCGACCACTCCGGCGAGTTCGGCGTGTTGCTGTTCTCGTAGCTGTAGGTGTTGCGCACATCGCCCGTGGCCGTCGCCGTCAGCGACTTGAAGCGCGTCGAGCTGCCGATCTGGTTGGCGATCGTCACGTCGATGGTCTCACCCGGGATGTCCTTGGTGTCCTTCGGCGCCGACCCCGTGCGCGCGATCACCCAACCGGTGTAGTGACACAGGTTCTGGTAGTTGTCGCGGAAGTAGGTGCTGTTGGTGATCAGGTTGATGTGCTTGCGCACCGGCGCCAGCGCCGCGATCTCCTCGGGCAGGTCAAAGTCCGCACCCAGCTTCTTGGGCACGAAGATCGCCTTGTTCATTCCCAGGCCCCAGCCCCAGGTGCCAAAACGCACCGGCATCGGCGCGCCGGAGGCCAGCGCCGTGCCATTGGTGTTCAGAAAACAGTTCAGCAGCGGCAGCCCGATCGTCACCGCCGTGCCGTTCAACATGCCGCGTAACACACGACGTCTGCTCAAATTGCTCATTTCATCTCCCCCAAACTACAGGGCCGTACCGAATTCAACTCACAGGCCGTTCTGGCTCACCGTCGACTGCGCGTTCTGCGTGATCTGCGGCGCTTCGGCGTCCTTCTGCGCGGCCGGTGGGGCCGTGCGCTTGCTCGGATCCACCCGCGAGAACGCCGTCGACAGCACGATCGTGCGCAGCAGATCCGGCAGCTTGTAACCCTCGGCGGCAAACTCCTCGCCGAAGTACTGCATCAGCTGCCGATCCGACGGCGTCACCGCCGTGCCCGAGCCGTAGCTGTACACCCGATTCACCAAGCAGTTCGGCAGGCCCGGATTGTCGTGCAGCGCCTGCGCCAGCCCAGTGATGTTCTCGAACTTCTTGCCGTCCAGATCGCCGCTGGCGTCGATCTCCACGTTGTTCTCCTTGTCGCGGAAGCGACCGGCACCGTCGAAGTTCTCCAGCGCCAACCCCGTCGGATCGGTGATCCGGTGGCAGCCCGCGCAGCTCGGTGCACTCAGGTGCGCCGCCACCCGATCGCGCTGCGTCGGATAGTGCGCATCCGGATTGTTCAGCGCCGAGAAGTCCACGTTCGGCGGCGGCGGCGGCACCACCTGACACAGCACCAGCTCACGCAGCGCCTTGCCGCGCAGCGTCGGGGAGCTGCGACCCGGGTGCGAGTGCGTCGCCAGGAAGCTCACCTGCGTCAGCAGGCCCTGCCGCGGGCTGTCCGCCGGAAACTCGTACGGCGTCCACCCCTGCGAGGCCGGCAGCTGGTACAGCGGCGCCAGCGCCGGCGACATGAACGTCGCGCGCGTGGTGTACAGGTCGCGATAGTCCAGGTTCTTGTGGATCAGGTGATCCACCACCGTGCGCAGCGTCTGCTCGCGCGCATCCGCCACCGTCGCTCCGGTGAAGAACGGATACACCGTCGCGTCCTTCGACAGCGAGTCGAAGGTGTCGAACGCGAACATGTCATCGAAGAAGGCTCGCACTCCCGCCTCCAGGCGCGGGCTCGCCAGCATCCGGTCCACTTCGCGCTTCAGCCCCTTGCGCGTCTGCAGCTCCCCGCTCTCCGCCGCCTTCAGCAGGTCATCGTCCGGCGAGGCGTCCCACAGGAAGAAGCTCAGCCGCGAGGCCATCGACAGCGCATCCAGACGCTGCTTGCCCGCGTGCTCCGGATCGGGCTCCGACTTCTCCACGATGAACAGCACTTCCGGGCTGATCAGCATCGCCTCCAGCACCATCCCCAGACCCGCGTAGAAGTCCTTGAGCTGATCGGCCGCTACCCCAGCCTCCTTCACGTACGAAGCCACCTCGGCATCGCTCAGCGAACGACGCTGCAGCAGCCGACCCGTCTGCGTGAAAAACTGCTTGGCACAGGCGTCATCGGCCTTGTCCGCCGCCGCCGGCGTGCACGGGATCAGATAGTTGCGACGGTCCTCGTCCACCACCTGCGTCGCTACGCTGGAGGCCGCCCGCTGGTACTGCTCCATCTGCGAGGTCGTCACACCCGCCAGTGCCGCACCGTTCGCCAGCAACCCGTTGGTCCGCCGCATCGGCGGAAACTTCAGCTCCAGCGCAATGCTCGGACCAAACACATACGACAGCGTGTTCAGGTACTGCTCCGTGCTGATCAGCCGCAGGTGCAAAGGCCCGCCACTGGTGTCCGGCTCATTCGTCTTCGAACACCCCGACAACACCAGCACCGCCGCCAGTGCGGCCGCCCCAGCGCGCGCCACCTGGCGGTAGCCCCACACCGTATTACGGTTTCTCGAATTCACTAGCCTCTCTCCCCCAGCAAACCTTCCAAGCCCTAAACCCTTCCAGCCCAACAGCCTCAAGTCCCTGCAGCTCTTCACTCTCAAGCCGTTGGACCACGCCAACGTAGACTAATTCCAAGCCGAATGTACGTCATGAACACTGGATGATCTTTGTTATTTTCCC
>JBDHQY010000256.1:0-4605 GCA_039807315.1 Steroidobacter sp.
GATTGGTGTTTAAAGAGACTCGAAGTCGCAGGGTGGACAGCGCCCCCGTGAGGGTGCCACCAGGCCTTTTTCCGGCCCGTGCGGCTTTGGCACTCACCCCAGGCGGGTGCTAATAATAGGGGGCGAATGTTTAAATTCAAGGGATGTCTGCTGCCGAGCGATGGCGTGGCCGGCGCCCCGCCGGTATGCTCCGCGCGCCATCGTGGATGTAACTAACCCTATGACTGAGCAAGTGATTCTGGTGTTGTCGAGCTGCCCGGACGCAGCCACGGCGCAAACCATCGCGCAGGCGCTGGTGAGCGACGGGCTGGCCGCCTGCGTCAACCAGGTGGACGGGCTGCGCTCGACTTATATATGGAAGGGCGAGCTGCGGGACGATACCGAAGTCCTGCTGATCGCCAAGACCACGGCCGCACGGCTGGATGAACTGCAGTCCCGGCTCGAGGCACTGCACCCCTACCAGCTGCCGGAATTGCTGACCATCCCGGTCGCGGGCGGGAACGAACGCTATCTCGACTGGGTCCGAAAGGGCGTCGCGAAGTAAGGATTCAAGACCAGTGACAAACAGGCTGCGGATGATCGGGGGCGGGCTGTGGGCTCTGTGCACGGCCGGGCTGCTGGCCGTGCTGTGGGCGCTCCCGGCCGCGGCGGCGGACGATTTCCTGCCGCCACAGCAGGCGTATCGCTACGCCACCCGCGTCGAAGGTGATCGGCTCATCCTCACCTGGACCATCGAAAAGGGCTACTACCTCTACAAGCAGAAGATGGGCATCGCTTCCAGCCTGTCCACGGTGCAGCTGGGCGAGCCCGCCTGGCCCAAGGGCGAGAGTCACAAGGACGAATATTTCGGCGAGCAGGAGATCTATCGCGGCACGGTCGAGGTGCCGGTGCCGATCTCCATTCCCGGCGCGCGGCCGGCCAAACTGGCGCTCGAGCTGAAGCTGCAGGGCTGCGCCGATGCCGGCCTGTGCTATCCGCCGCAAAAGTGGCAAACCGAAGTCGCGCTGCCTGCGGCCGGCACGGCCGCGGCCGGCGGCGACCTGCGCTCGTTCTTCAAATCGAAGCAAGCCGCGACCGACGATTTCCTGCCGCCGGATCAGGCCTTCAAGTTCGGCGCCGGCATGGAGCGCGCCGATTCGGTCGCGCTCACCTGGGTGATCGCCGACGGCTATTACCTCTACAAACACCGTGTCGCGGTCGTCAGCGACACGCCGAACGTGCAGATCGGCAAGCCGGTGCTGCCCAAGGGCGAGCCCAAGCACGACGAGTACTACGGCGATACCGAGGTGTACTACCAGTTCCTGGAAGGCAGCCTGCCGGTGGCGCGCGCCGCCGGCTCCGCCGGAACTCTGACCCTCGAGGTGACCTACCAAGGCTGCGCCGATGGCGGTCTTTGCTACAACCCGATCACCAAGACCGTATCGGTGGAGCTGCCGCCGACCGATGTGGCCACGACGCTGTCGGCAGCCGACAACCCGGCCGGCGTCGCCGCCGCGGGCGCGCCGGTGGCCGAACAGGATAGGCTCGCCGCGCTGATCCGCGACGGCAATCTCACCGCGGTGCTCGCAACCTTCTTCGGCCTCGGGCTGCTGCTCGCCTTCACTCCCTGCGTATTGCCGATGATTCCGATCCTGTCGGGCATCATCGTCGGCCAGGGCGACAAGGTCACGCCGGCGCGCGGCTTTTCACTGGCATTCACTTATGTGCAGGGAATGGCGCTCACCTATGCGGCGGCGGGCGCGATCTTCGTGCTCGCCTTCAAGCAGGCGCCGCAGGCGTTCTTCCAGAAGCCCTGGATCATCGTGCTGTTCGCGCTGCTGTTCATCGCACTGGCGCTAGCGATGTTCGGTGCATATTCCCTGCAGCTGCCAAGCGCGCTGCAAACCCGGCTGACCAACGTCAGCAATCAGCAGAAATCCGGTACGTACGTGGGAACGTTCGTGATGGGCGCGCTCTCCGCGCTCATCGTTACCGCGTGCGTGGCGCCCGCCATCATCGCGGCACTCTCGGTGATCAGCCAGACAGGCCAGATCGCACGCGGCGCCGGAGCGCTCTATGCGACCGGGCTCGGCATGGGCGTGCCGCTGCTCATCGTCGGCGCTTCCGCCGGCTCCCTGCTGCCCCGTGTCGGCCCGTGGATGGATACGGTCAAACAGCTGTTCGGCGTGCTCTTTCTGGCAGTGGCGATCTACCTGCTGACGCCGCTGTTGCCGGGCGCGCTGACCATGCTGCTATGGTCGACCTTGGCGACCATGGCCGGCTTCTGGGTCTTCTCCCTCAAGGCGCGCGACGGCGGCCCGGCGGCGGCACCGATCCGGGCAGCCGGCCTGATGGCGCTGGTCTACGGAATGATCCTGCTGATCGGCACCGCGACAGGCGGCCGCGACCCGTTGCAACCGCTCGGCAACCTGAGTCTCGGCAGCGGCGCGGCGGCACAGGATCACGCCCTGGCGTTCCAGCGCATCAAGTCGGTCGCGGACCTGGAGCGACAGGTCGCCGCCGCCAGCGCCGCGGGCAAGCCGGTGATGCTCGATTTCTATGCGGACTGGTGCGTGTCCTGCAAGGAAATGGAGAAATACACGTTCACCGACCCGCAGGTCCAGGCGGCACTGGCCACGGCCGTCCTGCTGCAGGCCGACGTCACCGCCAACGACGCCGACGACCAGGCGCTGCTGGCGCACTTCAAGATCTTCGGGCCGCCGACCATCGCCTTCTTCGGCAGCGACGGGGTCGAGCGAGAGAACTTCCGGCTGGTAGGATTCGTTCCTGCGGACAATTTCCGCGAACATGTCGCCGCGGCGTTCACGCCCGGCTGACGTTTCGAGAGGTTCCCGAGTGAAATCGATCGTTTACGGCGCCATTGCCGTGCTGGCGGCCGCCGCCGGATTCGCCATCTACCGCTTCGGCATCGAGCCGCATGTCGCGGCGCAGGCACCCGCAGCTGCGACGCAAGACGCCCAGCTTCACGCGGAACACGCCCATCCCCGGGCGGAAGGCCCGCCGACCGAGCTGCCCGACTTCTCTTTGCAGGATCGTGACGGCAACCTGCGCTCGATCCGCAGTTGGACCGGCAAGTCCATGATCGTGAACTTCTGGGCCACCTGGTGCGCGCCGTGCCGGCGCGAGATCCCGCTGCTCAAGACCATCCAGCAGAACCATGGGCCGGAAGGCTTCCAGGTGGTCGGCGTGGCCGTGGACTTCCGCGACGACGTGCTCAAGTACGCCGCCGACATGAGCATCGATTACCCCATCCTGATCGGCGAGGAGGACGGCCTGGAGGCGGTCACCCGCTTCGGCATGGGATCGCTCGGCTTTCCGTTCACCGTGTTCACGGACAACCAGGGACGGATCGTCGCCACCCACCTGGGCGAGCTCACTCCACCACAGTCCGAGGTGCTGCTGGGAGTCGTGGGTCAGGTCAATCGCGGCGAGCTGACGCCGGTTGCGGCGCGCGCCGTTGCAGCCAGACAACTCGCGCAGATGGAACCCGCCGAGAGCTGACAACGGCGCCGAACACCAGCTACGCAGCGCCTTCCCAGGCGGCTTTCCTCGCCAGTTTCCGCTGCACCGGTACCCAGCCGGCTGCCGACATGCAGCGCTCAGGCAGTAAGAAATCGCATCGATTGCCACGCTTTTGTTGCGAATTTACCCGCCGACGACGCCCCCGCAAGCCCTGCTTTGCCGCGAAAGCATCGCCAACTAGTCCGAAAACTGATAAAAATCGCCGCCATCTCCGGCTAACTGAATCTGCAAGGCCCTTGTAAGCTCACGGCCATGGCCCATCTGTTGCTCTTGAACGGCCCGAATCTGAACCTGCTCGGCACGCGCGAGCCGTCGGTCTATGGCGCCATCACGCTGGATCAGATCGCGGCGCGCCTGGCCCAGCTGGCGGCCGAAGCCGGCCATCACCTGTCGGCCTTCCAGAGCAACTCCGAGGCCGAGCTGATTGCGCAGATCCACGAAGCGCCCAGCGCGCACGTGGCCTTCATCATTTTCAACCCGGCCGCCTTCACCCACACCAGCGTGGCGCTGCGCGACGCGCTGCTGGCAGTGAAGCTGCCGTTCATCGAGGTGCACTTGAGCAACGTTCACGCGCGGGAAGCCTTCCGGCATCACTCGTATTTCTCCGACATCGCCGTCGGCACCATTACCGGACTGGGTGCGGTCGGGTACGAGCTGGCGCTGCGCGCGGCCACCCATCACCTGGCCCAGAAACCCACACGCAAGTAACGAAAAGAACAATAGAGGACATCGCATGGATATCCGCAAAGTCAAAAAACTCATCGAGCTGCTGGAAGAATCCGGAATCGCCGAGATCGAGATCAGCGAAGGCGAGGAATCGGTTCGCATCAGCCGTTATCCTCCGGGCGGCGCGCACGCCCCGGCTCCTGTCGTTCACTACGCGGCGCCAGTCGCTCCGGCCTATGCGCCCGCGCCTGCCGGAGCTGCACCGGCAGCGGCACCTGCAGCCCCCGCCGCCGCCCGCAACGACCACACCGTGACGGCGCCGATGGTCGGCACGTTCTACGCCGCCGCCACGCCGGGCGCGAAGCCCTTCGTGGACATCGGCAGCGAGGTCAATGTCGGCGACACGCTGTGCATCAT
>JBDHQY010000257.1:0-4587 GCA_039807315.1 Steroidobacter sp.
GCAGCACGCGCCGGATCTCCCCGAACACCGAATCCGGGTCGTTGCACCACTGCAGCATCAGGTTGCTGAAGACCAGATCGGCGCTGCCGCCGCGCAGTGGCAACTGTTCCGCCGCGGCCGCCACGCGGTCGAAGCGGCGCAACAGCCTGTGCTGCCGCTTGGCTTGCACGAGCATGCGCGGTGACAGATCCATCGCGACGATGCGTGCGCGCGAGTAGCGATCCTGCAAGGCGCGGCTGCCATGTCCGGTGCCCGCGCCCAGATCGATCACCACTTCCGGCTCGAGTCGCACCACATCCAGCCGCTCGAGCAGCCGCTTGCGGATTTCCGTGTGTACCGCGGCAGATTCATCGAACGTGACCGCACACGCGTCGAACGAGCGACGCACGGCATGAGGATCGAGAAAAAATTCGTCAGAAACAGGGGCGGGCGCAGGCATGGCGGCGAAGACTAGCGTGGAATCGGCAGCCCTACAGGGATGTATTTTCGTGCGGTCCTGGAAATTTGCAGCCCCGCCCGGAACGACGTCTGGCACCGCACTCGACTGAGCTTGTGTGGAAACCCGGTCGAGTTTCATGCCAAGGCAGGCCTGGTTTACTCGCCGCGCGCCCAAGGTAGTGCGGGCAGGAGCTCCTGCTTGCCGATTTGGATGGATTCCCGCTTACGTGGGAATGACGGGGCAAGAGTGTGATCAGCCCCTATCCTAGGCCGTCGCTGCCTCGGCGTTCTCCGGCCGTCGGCATGACGTCTGCGTGCGCAATGCTTCCGCGCGAATGCCAAGCCGCTCGAACAGATCGCGGTCGTGGTTTTCGTCCGGGTTCTCGGTGGTCAGGAGCTTGTCGCCGTAGAAAATCGAGTTGGCGCCGGCCAGGAAGCACAGCGCCTGTGTTTCGTCGCTCATCTCGGAGCGGCCCGCCGACAGGCGCACGTGCGCACGCGGCATCAGCAGACGCGCGACCGCGATGGCACGCACGAAATCGAGAGCCTCGACTTTTGTCGCGCCATGCAGCGGCGTGCCCTGTACCTGCACCAGCTGGTTGATCGGCACGCTTTCCGGGTGCTGCGGCAGCGTCGCCAGCGTATGCAGCAGCTGCGCGCGGTCGAGCTGCGTCTCACCCATGCCGAGAATTCCACCGCAGCAGACATTGATGCCCGCTTCACGCACCGCCTGCAGCGTGTCCAGGCGATCCTGGTACGTGCGGGTGGTGATGATCTCCTTGTAATAGGACTCGGACGTGTCGAGATTGTGGTTGTAGTAGTCCAGCCCCGCGTCCTTCAGCTGCCGCGCCTGATCGGACGTGACCATGCCCAGCGTCACGCAGGTTTCCATTCCCATGGCGCGCACGCTCTTCACCATCTCGGTGATCTGCGCCAGCTGCTTCGGCTTCGGGCTGCGATAGGCGGCGCCCATGCAGAAGCGGGTGGCGCCGTTGGCCTTGGCGATGCGCGCCTTCTCCAGCACTGCCTCCAGGTCCAGCAGCGGCTCGGATTTCAGCCCGGTCTCGAAACGGATGCTCTGCGAGCAGTAGGCGCAGTCCTCGGGGCAGGCGCCGGTCTTGATCGACAGCAGCGTGCTCACCTGGACCTGGTTCGGATCGAAGTTGGCGCGGTGCACGCGCTGCGCGTGGTAGATCAGGTCGGCGAACGGCAGTGCGAACAGCGCGCGCACCTCGTCGAGCTCCCAGTCGGTGCGGATTTCGCCCAGCCGGCCGAGCAAGACCTGCGTCCGGGCGGGAGAGAGGGCAGTGGCATGGGTCATGGGCGGCAATTTCTCGTGATTTGAGCGGATATCGGCGGCAGCGCGGCGGCGGCCACGACTTAAAGTGGCGCGAAGTATTTCGAGTCGGTCGAGCGCCTGTCAACCGGAAAACCTACCCCTGGTCGACAGCTCCTTACGCCGCTTCGGCGGGCAGCTCTGGCTGCAGGCACAGGCCGTGCTGTGGCCGCCGACCTGTGTTTTGTGCGGTGCTGCCGGCCAACCGCCGATCTTCGACCTGTGCGCTGCGTGCGAAGCGAATTTGCCGGTCAATTCGCGAGCTTGTCGCGTGTGCGCACAGCCGCTGCAGGGCGAATGTGTCGGGGACGCGATGAATTCACTGCAATGCGGAGTGTGCCTGCGGCGGCCGCGGCGCTTCGATGCAGCCTGCTGTCCTTTTCGTTACGCATATCCGCTCGATCATCTGGTGCGCGCCCTCAAGTATCACGGCGGTATCGCGCAGGGTCGTGTGCTGGGCGAGCTGCTGGCACAGCGAATCCAGCGGACACGCACCGATCCTCTGCCCGACCTGTTGCTGCCGGTGCCACTCGCGCCACGACGGTTTCGCGAGCGTGGCTACAACCAGGCGATCGAGCTGGCGCGTTGCCTCGAACGACGATTGCGAATTCCGCTGCGGGCCGATCTGGTCGCGCGAGTCCGCGAAACGCGCGAACAGGCTGCATTGCGGCGAAGCGAGCGCCGCCGGAATATCCGTAGAGCGTTCGAGGTGACCGGGAAGTTTTCCGCCGGTCACCTCGCTATCGTCGATGACGTGGTCACGACCGGCAGCACGGTGAATGAGTTGGCGCGAGTGCTGAAGCGCGCCGGTGCGACGAAGATCGAAGTCTGGGCGGTGGCGCGGGCGGGCGGCCCCTAGCAGCTGATCAATTACTACGTCATTCCCGCGAAGCGGGCATCCACGTGGATGCTTGCCTGCGCAGGGACGACAAGATGCAGGAGCCAGCCAGGTGCGTCACGCGGCCGAGCCGAACACGAGCACGACAGCCGTGCCGCGCCCGCCGCGCCCGGTTTGTATCTCCACGGTGGCGCCGTGCAGCTCGGCGATGTGCTGGACGATGGAAAGCCCCAGTCCGCTGCCGATCGCCTCGTTGCCGATGATGCGGTAGAACCGCTGGAACACCTGCTCGCGCTCTTCCTGCGGAATGCCGGGTCCGTCATCGCTCACCACCAGCCGAGCGCCTTCGCTGGTGGGGCCGCACTCCACCGTGATGTGCGCTTGTGGACCCGAATAGCGAACGGCATTGTCGAGAAGATTGCGCAGCAGCACCCCCAACAGATTCGGGACACCATGCACCGAGACTGCGCGCAACTCGGTTGCGAACGTAACCAGTCGAGCGCCTGGAAGCGCCTGTTGTGCGCGGCACTCCTGCTGGATCAGCGCCGGCAGATCGACCTCGACGAACTGATGTTGCCCGGCACCCCGCACGTCGATGCGCGCGAGCACCAGCAGCTGATCGATGAGGCGGCTGGAGCGATCGACGCTCACCAGCAGATCTTCGCCCGCCCGCGTCAGCTCCGCTTTGTCGCGGGCTGCGTTCATGACCTGGGCGTTGGTCCGTATTGCCGCTAGCGGCGAGCGCAGTTCGTGCGAGGCATCTGCCGTGAAGCGCCGCTCCCGGTGCAGCGTGTCCTGCACGCGATTCAGCAGTCGATTGAGAGCCGCGAGCAGCGGCGCGACTTCCGAAGGCGCATCGTCGGTCCGCACCGGCTGCAGGTCATCGGGCGATCGCTGCGACACGCTGGCTGCCGAGCGCTGCAGCGGCACCAGACTGCGCGTGAGAATCCACCAGATCAGGAACATCGACAGGGGCAACAGCACGGCCGCGATGGTGAGCAGGTGCATCAGCGCCGACCATGAGAGCTCCTTGCGGCGCGTCAGGGGCTCGGCGATCTGCATCTGCAGAGTGCGTTGCGAGTTCCACGTCGAGTAGGTGCGCCACGGCACGCCGTCGACCTCGGTCCAGCCGAAGCCTTCGGCGTCGAACGGCGCGAACGGGCGCTCCGGCGCCAGCTCGGTGCGATAGGCGGCCTGCATCTCGGCGGTCCAGATCTGGAACTGGATGTCGAACGGCTTGCGATGCACCTCCGCGTGCATCAGCTCCACTCCGAGCGAGGGGCCGTGCTCGTCGAGCTCGTGCTCGGCGAGCCGCAGCAGCAGCATGCCCGCTTCGCTCAACGATTCATCGAACAGGCGCGTGCCTTCGTCGATCGTCTGGTCGTAGATCAGGATGGCGCTGGCGGTCCACAGCCCCACGGTCATCGCCAGCAGCAGCGCCAGCAGGCGGCTGCGCAGCGACCAGCGTCGCGGCTCCTCCGCGGTACTACTGGGAATCGCCGGGAACGAAGTAGCCATGGCCATGAACCGTGCGGATCAGATCCTTGCCGAACTTGCGGCGCAGATGATGGATGTGTACTTCGACGGCGTTGCTCTCGATCTCGTCGCCCCATTGATACAGCGCCTGCTCGAGCTGACGACGTGTATGCAGGCGGCCGCGCTGGGCAAGAAAATGAACCAGCAACGTGTACTCGCGCGCCGTCAGAGTCACCACCTCGTCGTCGTGGGTGACCCGGCGCGTGGCCGGATCGATGGTGATGCCGCCGTAGCGTAATTGCGGCTGCGGACGGCCCTGGTACCTGCGGATGGCGGCACGCAGGCGCGCTGCCAGCTCGTTGATGTCGAACGGCTTGATGATGAAATCGTCGGCGCCGCAGTCGAGCCCGTCGATGCGCTCGGTCACCTGATCGCGTGCGGTCAGGATCAGCACCGGCAGCGCGTAGCCCTTCCGGCGCAGGTTCGCCAGCACCTTCAT
>JBDHQY010000258.1:0-4579 GCA_039807315.1 Steroidobacter sp.
GACCGAATTCCGCGTCCACGGTGGCGAGGGCGGCCGCCGCCTCTTCGGCCGCTTCCTCGTCGGCAACCACGGGCTCGCGCAGCAACAGCGCTTCGGATTCCGGTGCCTTCTCGTACACCGGAATGCCCATGTCGTTGATCATGTTGACGATATCTTCGATCTGCTCGGGATCGACGATTTCGCTCGGCAGGTGATCGTTCACCTCGACGTAGGTGAGAAAGCCTTGCTCCTTGCCACGGGCGATCAGCAGCTTCAGCTGCGACTGACGCTCGTCGGTAATCTGTGTCGGTTCCTTTTTGACTGCCAAGGTCTTGCTCAAGTTACTGCCCTCGAAGGTGGCGGGAGGCGCGCGGGCTAAAAAAGACCGCGCAGTCTACTTTGATTGGTTTTCAACCGCTAGGTTCGCTGCCCCGCAGCGTCGACCCGATGTTGGGATCTGGTAAGAAATCCTTGCAATTCAGTGCGTTCTGCTTCAGTCAAGCCCTCTCGGGTCTTTTTCCTGAGCAATTCGTCGCGACGCCGATCCGCCCGCTCGGGGAATATCTGCTGCAACGCGCCCGCCAGTTCCTGAGCCGCCCCTTCCGCCCCCACCGGGACCTCGGAGCTGGCGAGCTTGAACAGGTGTTCGTAATCGGGGCGGCCCCGCCAGCGTTCAAGCAGCGCCGCGGTATTTGCGCAGGGATTTTCCCGTAGATCGGCCAGCAGCTCGATCAGCAGCGGGATGCCGGGGCGGTCGATTCCCTCCAGCCCCTCCGGCCCCGGCGCGCCGGCCGCGCAGGCCGGGAACTGGACCAGAAGCCGGATCGCTTGCCGTACCACGCTGCCGCGCCCGGCGGCGCGGCGGGCCTGGCGCCCGGCCGCCGTCGCGATGCCGCGGGCATCGAACTCGGAGACGGCTTTGGATGCGGCCACCAGCCCGGTGTCGATCTGCGCCTGCCGGTCGATGTCCATCCGCAATATGTCGCGAAAGGCACCTTCCGGAATCTGCTCGATCAAGGGAATCGCCAGCTCCTTGAAGCGTGCCCGGCCGTCGCGCGTGCTCAGATCGACCTGCTCGCGCAGGTGGCTCAGAAGGTATTCCGACAGCGTCATGGCCTGCTCCATGCGGGCCTCGAACGCTTCCCGGCCCTCCAGCCCCACCAGCGAGTCGGGATCGTGCCCGTCCGGCAGGAACAGGAAGCGGATCTGCCGGCCCTCGCGCACGTGGCTGAGCGAATTCTGCAGGGCTCGCCAGGCCGCGGCCCTGCCCGCGCGGTCGCCGTCGAAGCAGAAGATCAATTCCTGGCAGAGTCGGAACACCCGTGACAAATGCTCGGGGGTGGTGGCGGTTCCCAGTGTGGCGACGGCGTAGTTGACCCCGGCCTGATGCAGTCTGACTACATCCATGTAGCCTTCAACGACCAGCAGGCGCGTCAGGGTTCGCGACGCCTGCCGCACCTCGTAAAGGCCATACAGCTCACGCCCCTTGTGAAAGACCTCGGTCTCGGGCGAGTTCAGGTACTTGGGCTCGCCCTTGTCCATGACCCGGCCGCCGAAGCCGATAGTGCGGCCGCGCGCATCGCGGATCGGGAACATCACGCGATCGCGGAAACGATCGTAGTGGCCGGAATCCGCGCTCGATCCCGGGCGGCGCTCGCGCTCGATGATCAGGCCGGCCTGCAGCAGCCGGGTGCGGTCCGTGTCCGAGGCGCCGAGTTTTCTCAGCACGAAATCCCAGGCGTCGGGTGCGTAGCCCAGGCCGAAGCGTGCGGCGATGTCGCCGGTGAGTCCGCGCTTCTTGAAGTACTCCCTGGCGCGCTCTGAATTCCGCAGCTCCGACCGATACAGCTCGGCTGCCTGGTCCAGGGCGGTGAACAAACCATCGGTGGGCGTGGTGGGGCGCGTGACGACCGGCCCTTCGCGCGGCACATCGAGCCCGGCGCGGGCGGCGAGCTCCTCCACCGCCTCGACGAAGCTCATGTGGTCGTGCTCCATCAAGAAGCCGAGCGCCGTGCCGTGCACGCCGCAGCCGAAGCAGTGATAGAACTGCTTGTCCGGTACTACGTGGAAGGAGGGCGTCTTTTCGTTGTGGAACGGACAGCAGGCCTTGAATTCCTTGCCGTATTTTTTCAGCGGCACGCGGCTGCCGATCAGTTCCACGATATCGGCGCGGGCGAGGAGCTCATCGATGAAGTATTGGGGAATGCGTCCGGACACGGCTTCTCGAGGCACAGGCGTGGGCGGCTGGTCGCGAAGGATAAGCCGCTGGATGGCGCGGGCAAATAGAGTCGCCGCGAAAAAATCCGGTGACGGACTACGTTGCCGCGCCTGGCAAAACACGGGCCAGAAACGCGCTGTGCGCCGTGCGGGATCGAATAAAAACCGGTGCGGAATTGGCGGAGCCGGTGCGATCAGCGCACCGCGGATCAGGCTCGAGGCCCTCAGCCGCCGAGTTTCGCCTTGAGCTTGGCGCTGACCTGCGCCATGTCGGCACGGCCCTGAGCGCTCTGCTTGGCGAGCGCCATCGCCTTGCCCATTTCCTTGATCGAGGTGGCGCCGGAGCGGGCGATCGCATCGGCGATCAGCGCATCGAGCTCGGCATCCGACAGCTGCGCCGGCATGTAAGCCTGCAGCAGCTCGATTTCCCTGTTCTCCTTCGCGACCAGGTCTTCGCGCCCGCCGCTCAGGAACTGCGCCACGGATTCCTTGCGCATCTTGATCATCTTCTCGAGCACGGCCAGCACCTGGCCGTCGTCGAGGCTGATGCGCTCATCGACCTCGCGCTGCTTGATGGCGGCGGTGATCATGCGGATGGTGCCTAGACGCTCGGCGTCCTTGGCCCGCATGGCGGCCTTCATGTCTTCGGTGATGCGCTCTTTGAGAGACATGGCTTCGGGAGGCACTGGAAAGAGGGGAGATGGATCCTGGATCCATCGACTGCCGGCACGGATGCTGATCCGGGCCGGCAGGAGTCGAAACTTCAGTAGCGGGCCGGGCGGGCAGCCTGGCGGGGGGCGCTGCGGGCGCCGCGCGCACCGGAGAAGTCGCGGTTGGAGCGCTTCTGGTGCCGCTTCACGGCGGCGGCCTTCTTGCGTTTCCGTTCCTGGGTGGGCTTCTCGTAGAATTCGCGCCGCCGCAGCTCCGTCAGCACTCCTGCCTTCTCGCAGGCGCGCTTGAAGCGCCGCAACGCGGCATCAAAGTACTCGTTTTCTCGAATCCGGACGCTCGGCATCGCTACCTCTGGATGACAAACCTTGCTCGAAAAAGCCCAGCCGCCGGACCAGGGGCGGGCGAAGAGCGCGGAAGTCTAATGAGGTAGCCTGTGAAAATCAAAAGGTGGGCGCCGAAACTGCGGCTTGCCGTAGCCCGGCGCCGGGCAGACCCCGGAAAACGAGGGATCCTTTGGGAATAGTGAGACGTCATGAAGGTATTGGGCATTGAGACTTCCTGCGACGAGACCGCCGCCGCCGTTTACGACGGTGCCGCGGGCCTGCTGGCGCACCGGCTTTACAGCCAGGTCGAGCTGCATGCCGAATACGGTGGCGTGGTGCCCGAGCTGGCCTCGCGCGACCACGTTCGCAAGCTTCTGCCGCTGGTCGAAGGGGCGTTGCGCGATGCGGCCGCGGGCCCGGGCGACATCGATGGCATCGCCTATACGGCCGGCCCAGGCTTGGTCGGCGCCCTGCTGGTGGGGGCGGCGGTGGCGCGCAGCCTGGCCTTTGCCTGGGGCTG
This sequence comes from Steroidobacter sp., assembly GCA_039807315.1. Taxonomy (GTDB): domain Bacteria; phylum Pseudomonadota; class Gammaproteobacteria; order Steroidobacterales; family Steroidobacteraceae; genus Steroidobacter. The sequence continues at coordinate 3,712 of JBDHQY010000258.1, forward strand.
TCCGGCTATCGGGGTACACCACCTGGAAGGGCATTTGCTGGCGCCCATGCTGGAGCCGACGCCGCCCGAGTTTCCTTTCCTGGCACTGCTGGTCTCCGGTGGGCACACCCTGCTGGCCGAGGTCCGCGGCATCGGCCAGTACCGCATTCTCGGCGCCTCGGTCGACGACGCGGCGGGCGAGGCGTTCGACAAGACCGCCAAGCTGCTGGGCCTGTCCTATCCGGGCGGCCCGGCGCTGGCGCAGCTTGCCGATGCCGGCCGTCCCGGCCGCTGGCATTTTCCACGGCCGATGCTGGACCGGCCGGGGCTGGATTTCAGTTTCAGCGGACTGAAAACCGCGGTGGTCGTCGCCGTTCGCGATCTGCAGCTCGACGATGCGACCCGCGCCGACGTGGCGGCCGAATTCCAGCAGGCGGTGGTCGAGACGCTGGTTGCGAAATGCTCGCGGGCGCTGACGCAGACCGGCTTGCGCACGCTGGTCGTCGCCGGCGGCGTGGGGGCGAATCAGGCTTTGCGACGCGAGCTGTCGCAACTCGGTCAGCGCCGTGGCGTCCAGGTGCTCTATCCGCGCCCGGCGTTTTGCACGGACAATGCCGCGATGATCGCGTACGCTGGCTACCGACGGCTGGTCGCGGGCGAGCACGATGATCTGAAAATCCGTGCCACCGCGCGCTGGCCGCTGGATACGCTGAACGCGCCGCCGCATGCCGCCTGATCCCATCAACCTTCCAATCCCCGCCGCAGACTCGATGGACAAGATTTTCCTGAGCTCGTTGAGCGTCGAATGCATCGTCGGAATCTGGGAGTGGGAACGCCGGGTCAAGCAGACCGTCATCATCGACATCGAGATGGCGGCCGACATCCGCAA
>JBDHQY010000259.1:0-4575 GCA_039807315.1 Steroidobacter sp.
GATCTCGACGAGCGCATCGTCGCCGCTGCCGTGGCCAAGGAGAGCATCGGGCCGCGCGAGTTCCTGCTGGACGTGCTGCGGCAGTACGGCTTCACCCTGGAAGACAACGACAAGACCGATCGCCGGCGCTTGCTCGAGCGCTTCCTGCATCACCAGGCGTCGATGGGCCGCATCTGTCTGCTGGTGGTCGAGAACGCGCAGAGCATGCATCCTTCCGTGCTCGAAGAGCTGCGCTGTCTGGCGGCCGTCGAAGTCGACGGTACGCGAGTGCTCAAAGTGCTGATGGTCGGCCAGCCAGCACTGAATCACGTGCTGGAATCACCGCGCATGGCCGAGCTGCTGACGCTGAGTGTGCCCCGCTTTTCATTGTCGGCGTTGGGTGAGGACCAGACGGCGGCATACGTTGCGCATCGACTGCGCGCCGCGGGCGCGGGCGATCCGGATGCGTTGATGCCGCATACGCTGCTGCCGCAGATCTACTCGTACACGGCCGGCGTGCCGGCACAGATCAACCGTCTTTGCGAGCGGGCTCTGGCCTGGGCATCCGAAGAGGGTGCGACGCAGGTGACGAATTCGGCTCTCGACCGCGCCGTTGTCGAGCTGCAGCTGCAGCAGCGCGTAGCGCCCAGCTTCCTGCGTATGGAGTCGCCTCAGGAAGCGAAGCCGGCGACAGCCGGAAATGCCCGGCTGTCGGTCGTCATGCAGGGCCTGGCGCCGCAGGAGATCGTTCTGCGCTCCGCTCGCATCCTGATCGGCCGTGGCGAGGAAGCGGACGTGCGCATCGATTCGGTGTTCGTGAGCCGCTTCCATGCGCTGATCGTGCGTCATGCCGACCAGGACCTGCTGCTCGATCTGGGCAGCACCAACGGGCTGCTGATCAATTCGCAGCGGATCGTGCGCCGCGTATTGAAGGATCGCGACCTGATCCAGGTCGGCCCCGCCAAGGTCACCTATCTCAACCCGGACGCGCCCCAGGCGGCGCAGCCCGACCCGGGCGAGACCGTCTGCTTCGCCCGGCCCGGGTTCCCGGCCGCGGCGGGCGAGGGCGAAGACACGGGTACGATCGTCGCCTTCGGCCGTCTCGACGGTTAGGCGGTCTGATTTCCCGCTCACTCCTGCTTGCGCGGGAATGACCTGGAACGAGCGAATCAGACCTTCCCTGGGAAGATCCGCTCCTCGTTCCCGGTCGTTCCATTCCGGTCGCGAGGCCAGAGCCGCTCACGCCCGCCCGCAACCCGAAAGTGGCCGCAGTCGACATTGGCGCCGTCGCCGCGGGTGCTGCGCTTGCCGCCTGCCGGGCCACTTAAGTAGAGTGTCGCCTTCCTAGCGCAAGCGCGTTTTCCAAGGGTCGAGCCTGTGCTCCCGTATCGATGCGATCAACGGGGCGAGGGCGTCTGCGCGGCGGTAGAACGGGCAAGGCTGGGACCGGCAAGCTAACAAGAGACTGGCAAGCAGTGGATCGGTGGCGAGTTCATAAATTCGGCGGCTCCAGTGTCGCCGATGCGGCGTGCATGGAGCGGGTGGCGCGGATCCTCGAGCAGGACCCGCATCCCAGGCTGGGCGTGGTGCTGTCGGCGTGTCGCGGCATCACCGATGCGTTGCTCAACGCGGTGGCGGCGGCCGAGCGTCAGGACGACGGCATCGAACGGCGCCTCGAGGAGATCCGCAAACGCCATCAGACGATTGCCGAGACCCTGCTCGACAGCACGGCCCAGGCCCGTTTCCTGAGCGGCCTGGACCGGGACCTGCGCAACATCTCCGGGATCCTGCAGACGGTACAGCTGATCCGCTCCGCCTCGCAGACGGTGCGTGATCTGATCTCCGGTTACGGCGAAATATGGTCGACCACCCTGTTCACGGCGTATCTGCAGGCACGCGGCAAGCGGCCGGGGCGGGTGCAATGGGTCGATGCCCGTGAGGTCGTCGTGGTGGAGTGGGGGCCGCTGGGGCCGGGTGTGCGCTGGGACGTTTCGCAGGACAATGCCGCGCGCATCGTGCCGCGCGACGAGGCTGCAACTCTCATCATCACAGGCTTCATCGCGCGCGATCCGAAAGGATTGCAGACCACCCTGGGCCGCAACGGCAGCGATTTCTCCGGCTCGATCTTCGGTGCGCTGCTGGATGCCGCCGAGATCCATATCTGGACCGACGTGGACGGCGTGCTGAGCGCCGACCCGCGGCTGGTGCCCGACGCCAAGGTGATCGATTCGCTCTCCTACAGCGAGGCGATGGAGCTGGCCTATTTCGGCGCCAAGGTGATCCATCCGCAGACCATGGCGCCGGCGGTGCGCAAGGGCATCCCGATCTGGATCCGCAATACCTTCGCTCCGGAGAAGGCCGGCACCCTCATCTGCGCCAACCCGACCTCGGAACTGGCGGTCAAGGGCATCACTTCGATCGATCGCTGCGCGCTGGTGAACCTGGAAGGCGCAGGCATGATCGGCGTGCCCGGCACGGCGCATCGTCTGTTCGGCGCGCTGCGCGATCACGGCATTTCCGTGATCTTGATCTCGCAGGGCAGCTCCGAGCATTCGATCTGCTTCGCGATTCCCGAAGCGGAAGCGACACGCGCCGAGGCCGTGGTCCGCGATGCTTTCGACAGCGAGCTGCGCCAGGGCCAGATCCAGAGCGTGGAAGTGGACACCGGCTGCAGCATCCTCGCCGTGGTGGGCGACGGCATGGCGGGCGCGCATGGCGTTGCCGCGAAAGTGTTCGATTCTCTGGGCGGCGCCGCGGTCAGCGTGCGCGCCATCGCTCAAGGCGCTTCGGAGCGGAACATTTCGGTCGTGATCGACGGCAAGCATTCCTCGCGCGCGCTGCGTGCCGTGCATTCCAGCTTCTATCTTTCGCCGCACACCGTCTCGATCGGCCTGATCGGCCCGGGGGTGGTGGGTGGCGTGCTGCTCGATCAGCTCGCCTCGCAGGTGAAGCGCCTGTCGAGCGATCTGAAGCTCGATCTGCGGGTGCGCGGCATCATGACGTCGCGGCACATGCACCTGGCCAATTCCGAGGTGCCGCTGGCCCGCTGGCGTGAAGCCCTGAAAGATCACAACGAGCCGGCCGATCTGACGCGCTTTGCCGAGCACGTGCATGCCGATCATCTGCCGCACTCGATCATCATCGACTGCACCTCCAGCGCCGAGGTGGCCGCGCGCTATCCGGCCTGGCTGGCGAGCGGCATCCACATCGTCACGCCGAACAAGAAGGCGAACAGCGCCGATTTCGGGTTCTACGAGCGCCTGCACGAAGCCAAACGGCAGGGCAGCGCCCATTATCTGTACGAAGCCACGGTCGGCGCGGGGCTGCCCATCATCCAGACGCTGCGCGATCTGCGCGACACGGGTGACGAGATCCAGCGTATCGAAGGCATCCTGTCCGGCACGCTGGCGTACCTGTTCAATGTCTGGGACGGCTCGGAGCCGTTCTCGTCGATCGTCAGGACCGCCAAGGCGAAGGGTTACACCGAGCCGGATCCGCGAGACGACCTGTCGGGCACCGACTTCGCGCGCAAGCTGATAATTCTCGGCCGCGAAATGGGACTGCGGCTGGAGCTCGGCGACGTGCAGCTTGAAGCGTTGGTGCCGCCGGCGCTGGCCGCATGCGCGCCGGAGGAGTTCCTCGACCGGCTGCCCGAGTACGACGCCGTGATGGCGCGGCGCCTGGAAGCGGCGCGCCGCCGCGGCCGGGTGTTGCGTTACGTCGGTTCGCTGGACGCGTCCACCGGCACGGCAGTGGTCGGCCTGATGGAGCTGGAACGCTCTCATACCTTCGCCAACATCAATCTCACCGACAACGTGGTGCGCTTCATGACGCGGCGCTACAACGAGAATCCGCTGGTGGTGCAGGGACCGGGCGCCGGTCCGGAAGTCACCGCCGGCGGCGTGTTCGCAGACCTGCTGCGGGTTTGCGCTTATCTGGGCGCCAGACAACGATGATGAACGAGTCGATGAAGAACCAGGCCACCGCATTCGCGCCGGCAAGCATCGGCAACGTCGCCGTCGGCTTCGACGTGCTCGGGCACAGCTTCCAGGCCATCGGTGACCGTGTCACGGCGCGCCGCATCGATGAGCCGGGCGTGCGCATCGCCTCGATCGGCGGGCTGGTCGCGAACCTGCCGCGCAAGCCGGAAAGGAACACCGCCGGCATGGCGGTGCTGAGCATGGTGCGCGAGCTCAGGCTGGATTTCGGCATCGAGCTGGCCATCGAGAAAGGCATTCCGCTGGGCTCGGGACTGGGGGGCTCGGCTGCCTCCGCCGTGGCCGGCGTGGTGGCTGCCAACGCGCTGCTGCCGCAATCGCTGAGCAAGCTGGAGCTGCTGAAGTTCGCGATGAAGGGCGAGGCGGTGGCGAGCGGCTCGGTGCATGTCGACAACATCGCGCCGTCGCTGTTCGGCGGGCTGGTGCTGACCGTCGGTATCGACAACCCCAACGTCAAGCAGATCCCGGTTCCGCCCGCGGTGCGCTGCGTGCTGGTGCATCCGCACATGAGCCTGTCGACGCGCGAGGCGCGCAAGATCCTGAATCGCTCCATCGACCTGTCGGACGTGATCTGGCAGTCGGCCAACCTGGCCGGCTT
>JBDHQY010000260.1:0-4540 GCA_039807315.1 Steroidobacter sp.
TGGAAGAAGGTGCGGCGGCCGTCGTTCGAGACGTTGATGATTTCATCCTCGACCGTCGTGTAGTACACGGCCAGGTCGTAGTCGAGACGCCCGAGCACCAGGCCTTTCACGCCGACCTCATAGCTCTTCGCGTCCACCACCGAGAGCGTACCCGCCACTCGATTGGCCACGTAGACCTGATTGGCGGCGGGATTGAAGGCGACACTCAACGCACCCTCACCCGTCGGCACCGACTTCAGCAATTTGCCGTCACGCGCCGAGAGCACCGTCAGCGATCCCGACTTCTGGTTCGCCACGAACAGGCGATCGGACTTCGCATCGTAGGCGATGTTGGTCGGACTCTCGCCACCGGCCGGCCAGCGCTGCGTGATCTCCTTCTTCTTGAGATCGATCACCACGATCTCGGCAGCACCCATGCCCGTGCCATACAGGCGATTGCGCTTGGCATCCAAGGCGATGCCCGTCAGCGACTTGGTCGGCACCGCAATGATATGAGCCAGCGTGTTCGTCTTGCCATCGATAACCCACACGGCGCTGCTTTTCTCGTCGCCGACCAGAGAGACGTACACGCGATTGGCACGCTCATCGACGATGGCCTCGCGGACATGCGCCCTGTCTCCTTCCTTGATCGTCGCGACCACCTTGCCGCTCTTCAGGTCGACCGCGGCAACCGCACCGTTGCGCGTGGCCGTGCCGTAGAGCGTCTGGGTCTTTTCGTTCAATCCCAGACCAAAAAGCGGCTCGGCTGAAACGTCGATGCTCTGCTTTTGCTGCAGGGTCTTGGCATCCAGTGCAATCACTTGGGCCGCATTCTCGCCCCGCTTGCCGGTGGCGGCGACATAGACGGTGCCGCTTGAAGGGCTCACGACCAACTCGTACAGCCCGGCTTCGATCTTGGCGGTTTTCTCGATCGTCGGTGCCGCCGTCGCGGACACACTGACGCCGAGCGCGAGCACGCTGGCGGTCAACATGGTGCGCCAGGCGCGTGGGAAGCTCGGCAGGGAGAATCTGGTTGCTTTTGCTTTCATCACTACTCTCACGACGGAAACACTCCGCAGCTTTTTTGTTGAATCACGGCATCGAACATTAATGAGAATGATTATCAGTAGCCAACTCTGCCTGACTTTCGTCCCATAAACAAGCGCTTCGGCATAGCCTTATGCAAGATGCGCAACGTTTCGATCGATTTCTCGAGCAGCAACCGTCGCAGGCCGGCCGGCTTGTTGAACCAAGCGATTGCCGATGAGCAAGCCAATCCGGCGGACTTCACGCCCGCAATCAGCCATCCGTGAGCACCCTGGCTGACTTCATCGGGCGCCATGCAGTGGTACTGCTGCTGGTGATCGCCGGACTCATGCTGGGCGCCAGCTTCCTGCTGTGGCGGCTGCTGGAGACCTATGGTTCAGGACTGTGGGCGTTCGCCGCGAATACATGGAATGCGCTCCGGCACAGTGAAGCGGCACAGCGCTTGCGTGCCGTACCAGGCTTCCGACATGTCCTGACACACGGATTCTCCGCTGCTCGTTATCTCGGCGCACATGCCGTCGCAAGTTTCGCTCTCGCACTGGCAATGCTGATCGCATTCTTCAAACTGGCGGATGAGATCGGCCTCAACGAGGAGCTGGGCCAGTTCGACGTGGCACTCAGCGACTCACTGAGCCGGCATGTCTCGCGCGATGCGCTGCTCGTCTTCTCGTGGTTGACGAAACTCGGCAACGCTGGATTCCTGGTCACGTTGGGATTGCTGGTAGCCGCTGTTCTCCTGTTGCAGCGTCGCACCTTGCTGGCCGCATGGTGGGCTCTGGCAACCGCATCGGGCACGCTGCTGAATGTGCTCCTGAAGACGCTGTTCGAGCGCACCCGGCCGGTCCACGAGCACGGCATCGTGGTCGAACACGGCTGGAGCTTTCCCAGCGGCCATGCCTCGGGCTCCATGCTGGTCTACGGACTGCTCGGCTATCTGCTCATCCGTCATACGGCACCGCGGGGTCACTTGCCGATCGCACTGCTGTGCGTGACGCTGATCGTCTTCGTGGGGTTCAGCCGCGTATTGCTGCAGGTCCACTACCTGAGTGATGTGCTCGCGGGCTACGCTTCCGCAGCAGCGTGGGGCGCGCTATGCGTCGCCGGTGCGGAAGCACTAGGTCGCGGGGCGAAAAACGGCTAATCGCCGGGTGTGTCCCATCTGCATGCGTCGCCCCAGGACAAAGGCACGAGAACGAGCTCTGCACATGTCCAATACGATCTTCTGGATTCAAACAGGTGTATCGAGCCTGTTACTGTTCAAGACAACGTGGCTTGGAAAAACAGATGGCAGAGGATCTTCTTTTCTTCATCATCCCGTTTGCCATCGCCGCTGCGCTGCCGGGGCCGGCACAAGGAGCGCTGGTCGCTCGCGTGGTATCGCGAGGCGGCACATCGGGCTTTCCCTTCATCATGGGCATGGTGACAGGCAATCTGATCTGGCTTGCTGCCGCCATGTTCGGCCTGTCGGCACTGGCCTTGCGCTACGAGCTGCTGTTCATCGTCATCAACGAGCTGCTGTTCATCGTCATCAAGTGGCTGGGCGTTGCGTATCTGCTTTTCATCGCATGGAAGCTCTGGAACGCGCCGACCGCAATGCCCGAGACGCGTGAGGTCGATACCGGCGGGATGGTGCCCGGCATGCTGCTGACGCTCGGCAATCCGAAAGCGGTCGTATTCTTCGGCGCGGTGCTGCCCCACGCCTTTGATATGACGTCACTGTCTTATGCACAAATGGCATTGATTCTGGCGTTGGGCTTCCTGATTGATCTGTGCATACAGCTCGCCTATCTCTTCGCAGCCAGCCGTGCCCACAAGCTCGTTCAGTCCGGGCACCGCATGAGACTGGTGAATCGTTCCTCGGCCGCGTTGATGGCGGGAGCGGCCACCTTGATCGCCTCGAGGAGCTAATCCGAGGCATGTAGGCTGGATTCGGACCGCCGGTGCGCTCGAACCAAGCCTGAGATTCCTGCAGTGCCGCCGTCGGAAACACCGTCATCCCAATTCGATGCTTGGGCGAAGATCAGAATTGCCATACGCCATTGCAGCATCGGCCCGGCGCATTCTCTCCGACCTCCCGGCAAGCGGGGGACATCACCCCGAAACCATGGGCTTCGCGCCTGGGCATGCCGCTCAGCAACGAAAGAGGCCCGCGATCATGAGCAAGTCGTGAAACCGTGCCGGGGCAACTGATCCAAAGCGAATGGTATGATTCGCAGCGAATGTCTTCTGAGCGGTGGGCAAGCACTTCCATGCTGTGGCGCGTCTCTGCCAACAACACGCATCTCTACCCTGGGGCGATTTTGCGCCACCTCGATTTCTCAGGTGACACACCTCTGGAATCAGGCGATGAAGTGCTGGTGGAGTTCAGCGATGGCGCGGTCGTTTCCGGACGCTTGACGGAAGCGGATCGGGATGCAGTCGTGTTGCAGCTATCAGGCTATCGCACGCAAAGCGGGACGAACGTAGCGGCACGGACATGGCGTCTGGTGTCCACAGATGAGCCAGAGCGACTCCGAGTACTCAAGCGCCTGTCTGTCCCCTGAGCTGGCGCGTCCAACAAAAACCCGCTTCCGCAGTAAGGGAAGCACTTCTGGCCGTGAGCTGCGATTCGGAACGGACCGATACAGGTACGACCCAACTCCCCTCGCGACGGCTGGTGCGTTGGCGATCACCGCGCCGTAGCTCCGCTTCCAGTTGCCATCCTCAACTGCCGCGCCCCGACAGATAGCCTTCCAGCTTATCGAACGGGCCGGTCCAGCCGCTTGTCATGCCACCTTTGGCATCGTGGAAAGTATTGCGCTCGGTAGCGCTGGCTTCACCGAAGACCTCCCAGGTCACGATCACCCGCGCCCTGCTCACGACCCCGCGCGGACCAGCGATTATTCATCGAGACACAGAGCGTGTTCGGGCCGCCGAGAGCTGCGGACGGTCACGTCAAGAGCTTCGGCCTCCTATTAATGCCCCAACAGAAACGCACCGTGACGCTTGGTTTCACTGGAGATCACATTGCCGTTGACTGTTCTCATGCCGCACCCCAATCGAGCTCGAGCATATGTATCGATAGTCCACTTCCTGGAAGGAGATCCCATTTGCTATTTCTAGAGGCACCTTGAGCCATAGTGCTGCACCGCGTGAGATGTCACCCCGGCGTCAGAGGAACGTTTGGCAAGGTCGAAGTGCCTTTCCGCCTTGATCCCATTGCTTGTAGAGAACGCAACAATGAAGCCGAACATCAATGATGTTTCCCGCGCGCAGGAACTCAAGCGTACACTGAGCGAAAACAACGTGAGCGCACCGGCCATCTCGACCCTGGAGAAGGCTTTGAAGCGCGGCATGGTTTTCAAGTCTCTCGAAGACCTGGCCATCCTCAACATTCCCACGGCGGACATGGCCGTGCTCGGCGAGGCCGTGACCTTCGGCACGAGCACCGTCGTCGTGAAAAACATCAAGCCGGTGGAGTACCGGTTCAATCCGGTGGGCCACCAGTCCTACTTCTTCGGCTACCAGTTCGTCA
>JBDHQY010000261.1:0-4522 GCA_039807315.1 Steroidobacter sp.
GCGCCGACTCGGCCCAGGTTGCGGTCGATCCGCTGGGTCCCGCCCAAGGCAAGCACCACGTGATCCGCGGTTCGAGCTGGAAGCAGGCCAGCGTGACCGATCTGCGCCTGTCGGCGCGCGACTTCGGCGATGTGCCACGCAATGACGTGGGTTTTCGCATCGCTCGCTACGTGGAGTGAACAGTCATGAGACCGCTACCCTTGCCGATTGCACTCGCCGTTGCGGCGCTGGCCGGGCCGGCCTTTGCCGCGGAACCGGCGGCACCGACCGCGTAGCCCGCCGCGCAGGACCAAGCGCAAGATCTGGCCAAGGAGTCGCCGCCGCCCGCGGACGCCGCCGCAGCGTCGGCCGATGCCAAGGCCGACACCGCAACGTCCAAGCCGGGCAAGAGCTCCGCCGACAGGAGCACGCCGCAGCGCTTCGTGCCGTCGGAGCAGGTGCGCGCCGATTTCGATGTGTCCTTCCCGGTCGACATGTGACGGACTGCCCCCATGGTTACCGAAGCCGTCTCGCCACCCCGTCCGCCGCGCCGTTTTCAATATCCCAGCGAGTTCACCTGGACGCTGTTCGCCCTGATCTTCACCATCCTGAGCGTCCATGCCTCGTACGTGGCTTGGATCCGCCCGCAGGGCGCGGCCATCACGGCCGCCGAGCTCGAGCACATGAAGGAGGATCGGACCTATGTGCCGCAGCGCTCGTTCTTCCTGGTCATCAAGGACCTGGAGCAGGAAGCCGAGATCATCCACTTCGTCTGGGCCATGCTCATCATCGGCTACAAGGCGGTGCTGGTGCGTCGTGAGCGCAAGCTGCTGGAGCGCGATCTGATCCGTGTGCCGGACGGCATCAAGGTGTTGCCCGAGGATGCCAAGGACTACGCGCGCCAGCTCGAAGCGCTGCCGCCGGAGGACAAGCCGATGCTGGTGGTGCGCGCCTTGCAGCGCACGCTGGATAGATTCGCCGCGACCCGCAGCATCCGCGATTCGGCCGAGACCTCGCGCGCAGTCTGCGATTCGGAGGCCGACCGGCTGGATTCGGGCCTGGCCATGATCCGCTACATCGCCTGGGCGATCCCGGCCATCGGCTTCATCGGCACGGTGCGCCACATCGGCGATGCGCTGCTGCAGGCCAATTCGGCGGTGAGCGGCGACATCACCAACGTCACCTCCAACCTGGGCATCGCCTTCAACGCCACCTTCGTGGCGCTGTCGCTGACCATCATCCTGATGTTCTTCATGCACCAGCTGCAGCAGTACCAGGAGCAGTTCGTGCACGACACCGATCACTGGATCGATCAGCAGCTCATCCGTCACATGCAGGTGAGGTGAACGCGCCTTGCTTTGCCTGGAGCTCATCGACGCCGGCCTGGTCCTCGCGCGCGAGCGCGGGCAGCAGGGGAGCATCGAGCTGGAAGTGCCGGGTGTCGCGGTCCTGGAAGAGACTGCGACGCTGACCGGCCACGAAGCCGCGCCGCGCACCCGCCTGAAGCCGTTGCTGTCGCAGACGAACTTCTGGAGAACGCTGAGCACCGAGCCGCTGTCGCGGCCGTCGCGGCTGATTCATACCACCGCGGATCTGGCCTTCGCGCAAGTCGATGCGCTGCTGGCGCCCTACAGGACGGAAGGCGAGAGCATGCTGCTGGCGATTCCCGCGGGCTACAACCGCGAGCAGCTGGGTTTGCTGCTCGGCGTCATCAACGAGACCGGTGTTGCGGTTGCCGGGGTCGTCGATGCGGCGCTCGCGGCGTGCAGTCTGGAGGCGGCGCCTGCGCGGGTGCTGCATCTGGATCTCGAGCTGCACCAGGCGTTGCTTACCGTGCTCGACTACGTGGGCAGCGCCAGGGGCGGCGATGACCGCAGCGGGCTGAAGCGCAGTCGTTACGAAATCGCGCCCCGCCACGGCATCCTGGCACTGCAGCAGTCCTGGATGCGGATGATCGCCGAGAACTTCGTGCGCAATACCCGCTTCGATCCGTTGCACGATGCCGGCAGCGAGCAGCGTCTGCTGGATCAGTTGCCGGGCTGGCTGGCGCAGCTGAGCGAAAACGAGCGGCTGACGCTGGCGATGCAGTTCGGCGAGCACAAGCTCGAAGTCGAGCTGGAGCGCGCCCAGTTCATCGCGGCGGCCGAGCCGCACTACACCGAGCTGATGAAGCTGGTGCAGGAAGCGCGTGTCGCCGGCCTGCCGATCGAGCTGCGCGTATCGCAGCGTGTGGCAACGATGCCGGGTCTGGTGGAACGATTGTCCACGCTGCGCGATTGCACGCTGCGAATCCTGCCTAGAGGCGCAGCGGCACTGGGTGCGCTGGCTCATCAGGCCGCGATCGTTCGGCCCGAGGATTCGCTGGCGCTGGTGTATCAGCTGCCGGTATCGCGCGCCGAGAATTCGTCGGGTACCGGTGCGGACCAGGATTCGACCCCATCGCAGCTGCGTCCGACGCACGTGCTGTTCCAGGGACGGGCTTGGGCGATCTCGGAACGGCCGCTGGCGATCGGCTGGTCACCAGCCGATGCGCGTTCGCTGGTTCTGCCCAGCGCCGCGCCGGGCGTTTCGCGCACGCACTGTACCGTCGTACGTCGCAACGGCTCGGTGGTGGTCGAGGATCGCAGCACTTATGGATCGTATGTGAACGAAGAGCGGGTCGCTGGCCTGACGGTCCTCACCGTCGGCGATCGGCTGCGACTGGGCTCGCCGGGCGTGACGCTGGAGCTGATTCAACTGGTCCAAGACGATGGCGCGCCGCAAGACTGAAATCTTCAGCATGTCGTTTCTCGACTGCATCACCTGCGCGTTCGGCTCGGTGGTGCTGGTCTACGTGCTGATCAACGCCAAGGGCGGCCTGCGTCACGCCACCGAGAATCGCGCGCTGCAATCGGAAGTCACGCAGCTCGAAGAGCAGGTGCTGCAGGGCTACCAGAACCTGGTGGTGCTGCGCAATTCGCTGGTCGAGACCGATGCCGAGCGGGTGCGCGCCGAAGGTCTGGGCGAGCGCGTGCTGCTGGAAACCGAGAAAACCAAGGAGCAGCTGGCGGACGCCGACAAGCAGACGCTGTCGCGCCGCGAGGCCATCGAGCGGCTCAAGGCGGATCTGAAAGCGCTGGAAGAAGGCAACCGACGCCTGGAGGGCGCAAGCCAGCGCGCCGACACGACGGGCACGCGCGTTCGCGGTTTCACAGGCGATGGCGATCGTCAGTATCTGACCGGCCTGCGCGTGGGCGGCCAGCGCATCCTGATCATGGTGGATGCATCGGCGAGCATGCTGGACGACACCGTCGTCAATGTATTGCGCATGCGCAACATGTCCGAAGCACGTCAGCTACTGTCGGATAAATGGCGGCGCACGCAATCGACGGTCGAATGGCTGGCGGCGCAGCTGCCGGCTGACAGCGACTTCCAGATCTATGCGTTCAACACGCAAGCCTGGCCGGTGATGGAAGGAACCACCGGGCGCTGGCTCAAGGTAAACGATCCCGACGCCCTCAACACCGCGCTCACCAACCTGCGCAAGACCGTGCCCAAGAACGGTACCAGTCTGGAGAACGCCTTCATCGCGTTGAACGCGCTGAACCCGCGCCCGGACAACGTCATTCTGATCACCGACGGACTGCCCACTCAGGGTACCAGCCCGCCGCTGCTCAAGAAGACCATCGACGGCAGCGAACGTCTGAAGCTGTTCGAGCGCGCCATCGCCAAGTACCCCAGGACGGTGCCGCTCAATGTGATCCTGATGCCCATGGAAGGCGATCCGTCGGCGCCGAGCGCCTTCTGGCTGGCCTCGCGCCGCACCGGCGGCTCATTCATGAGCCCGTCGAAGGATTGGCCATGAGAACCGGGGAGTAGCAGGCCATGGCGCGCCGGGTCAAACGCCGCGACACCGAGATCTTCAGCATCTCCTTCCTGGACTGCATCACCTGTGGTCTGGGCTCGGTGGTGCTGCTGCTGGTGCTGAGCGACCTGCGCACGCCGCAGGCGCAGAGTTCGCAGGAGGATCTGCAGGTGCAGCTGAACAAGCTGCAGGACGAGCTCATCGACATCAATGCCCAGGCCGAGGTGCTCAATGTCGACCTGACCAAGCGTCAGGAACAGCTGTCGATCGAACGGGCCAAGGTGGCGCGACTGCGCGGCGATCTGAGCGACGTCCGCGGCAAGTACTCCGCCTCGAAGAAGGAAGCGGATGTGGCCAACGAGATCGAAGGCCGGCTGGCTTCGGCGCAGCAGACGCTGACCGAGGAAATGAAACGCGTGCTCGGCCGTGGCTTCCACCGCAAGAAGGACGATGCCATCGGCGGCATCCCGGTGGACAGCGAGTACATCATTTTCGTGGTCGACACCTCCGGCAGCATGCTCAATTACGGCTGGGCGATGCTGATCGAGAAGCTGCAGGAGACGCTCAACCTGTATCCTCAGGTGAAGGGCTTCCAGGTGATGGACGACGAGGGCGGCTATCTGTTCCCCGGCTACAAGGGCAAGTGGATTCCCGATACGCCGACGCAGCGCAAGATCGTGATCGACCGGGTACGCAACT
>JBDHQY010000001.1:0-22445 GCA_039807315.1 Steroidobacter sp.
GCCGCTCCCCGCAGGTTGTTTCTGGTCAGCCTGCTGCTCACGCTGCTGCTCGGTGGTTGCGGCTATTTCGGCGCTGGGCCGGTCGGAATGATCGCTGGAGTCGTAGTGTCGGCCGCTGTGCCACGGTTCGTGGCTGCGAGCCTGCGTCGCCGGCGCGCTCGCCGGTTCATCTATCAACTGCCGGATGCGCTGTTCGCGCTCGCGTCGACTCTGCGCGCCGGGTCGCATCTGACGAAAGGACTGGAGCTGCTGGCAACGCGGCAGTCGGCGCCGCTCGGCCAGGAATTCACCATTGTGCTGGCGGAGTATCGCGTGGGTCGCCCACTGGAGGATTCGCTTGCCGATCTGCGGCAGCGCATCGGCGCGCGCGAACTCGATCTGATGAGTGCTGCCATCAATGTATCCCGCCGCGTCGGCGGCAATCTGGGCGATACGCTGGAAGCGCTGGCGAGGACCTTGCGGGAGAAAGCACATATGGAAGGTCGCATCGATGCGCTCACATCCATGGGCCGCGCCCAGGGCTGGGTGGTGGCCCTGTTGCCGGTGCTGGTTGCCGGGGTGCTCTACCTGCAGCAGCCCGAGCGCATGGGCCTGCTGTTCACGCGTTGGTTCGGCTGGATGGTGCTGGCAGTGATTACCGCGATGATGACGCTCGCAGCGTGGATGATCCGCAAGATCGTGAGAATCGACGTGTGATGGACGCGTATCTCGCGTCGGCACTCGCCGGAATCGCCTGCAGCCAGTTGCTGTTGTTGTTCTTGCTGGTGCGAAGATCTGCCTGCGACCCGGCGCCGCGCGATACGGCCTGGCGGGATCGTCTGCCATGGTCATTGCAATTGCTGCAGCCGCTGATCCGGTGGTATGCGCGCGGCATCGATCGATCGTTGGCTGGCCATCGGCGCGATGTATTGCAGGCAAGGCTGAGTGCGGCCGGTGCTTCATACCTGATCGCACCGGCAGAATTCCTGGTACTGCGGCGCTGCGCGTTGTGTATCGGCAGTGCCGGCGCATTGTTTGCGCTGCTTACGTTCGGTCGGGCTCAGCCGGTATGCGCAGCAGCGGCTGCGGCTCTCGGATCGTTCGCCTGCCTCTATCCTGATCTGCGCCTGCGTGAGGCGACACGGCAGCGTCAGGCGCATTTCGAGAAGGAATTTCCTTTCCTGCTCGATTTGCTGGCCTTGAGCATGAAGGCCGGGCTGACATTCACGGCCGCCGTGGAGCAGGCCGTCGAGCAGCTTCGCGACGGTCCGGCGCGGCAGGAGTTCGCACGCTATCTACGGGAGATCCGTGCGGGTGCCACGAGGCGAGCCGCGCTCGATCATCTGGCCGCGCGGGTGGCTACGGCCGCGGCAGCAAGTTTTGCCGCATCCGTGGCGCAGGCCGAGGAAACGGGCGGCTCTCTCGGGACCGTGCTTGCCGAGCAGGCGCGACAAAGACGTCAGGAACGATTTCTGCGGGCCGAGAAGCTCGCCAACCAGGCGCCGGTCAAGATGTTGTTCCCCCTGATCGCGCTGCTGTTTCCGGTCACGTTCATCATCATCGGTTTCCCCATCGCCGTGCAGCTGATCGTGGCGGGCGGGTTCTTGTGAACGGCAAGTGCGCGGACGCCGCATCAGAAAATCAGTGCGACGGCCCTGTCATGCCGATCTGCGAGAACCGGCAGTGCGTGGCCGGGAGCATCCAGATTGCAGAGAGTTTCGCCGCCCGGCTGGTCGGATTGCTCGGGCGTCGCGAGCTTGGGTGCGAAGAAGGCCTGCTCATCAAGCCTGGCGGCAGCGTGCATACGCTGGGCATGCGCTTTGCCGTCGACGTGCTGTTCCTGGACCGGCGGCTGCGCATCCTGAGGATTGTGGCCGCTCTGCTGCCTGGTCGCTTTGCCGTCGCGCCGCGGGGCACTCGCAGCGTGCTGGAGATCGCGGCGGGCCGGGCAGCGTGGCTCGAGCTGCGGGCGGGAATGTCGCTGGTGGAGCACGGCGGCGGTCTTTGGACGTCGGGAACCGGCCGTTGCAGCGAGGGGTTGAAGGGGTGAATAGTGTGATCTATATTATTACTCGTGTGATTTCACACGAAGCGATCAACCCTCATGCATGCTCAACGTACCGATCTGCGATCCCCGGTGCGCAGCCGTGACGAACGAGTCGTCCTGGCCCGGGCCGTCACCCGCCTGTTCGAGCTCTGGCAACTGAACGCGGCAGATCAATTGATGCTGCTCGGCTTGAACGAGAGCAATCGCATTGCATTGCAGCGCTACGCCCGGGGCGAGGCGCTGGCGGCAAACCGCGATCTGCTCGAGCGGGTCGGCCTGCTGCTGGGCATCCACAAGGCGCTGAAGCTGCTGTATCCGCACAACCCGGAGATTGCCGGCGGCTGGATGGCGGCGCCGTACACCAAGTTCGATAACGCGACGCCGGTGGAGATCGTGCGCCGCCATGGTTTCGCCGGCCTGCTGATGGTGCGCGGCACGCTCGACCGCATGCGGGGGGATTGAATGAGTGTCGGCAAGGACGCGGAGCATCGCGTCACCCGGGACTCGCAGCGCGACTGGCACCGCAACATCGTCAGTCTGCGCCAGAGCATCGACCTGTATGCCGATCTGGTCGACGATCCCCGCGACATCGCCGTGCTCGTTCGCCATGAAATGCAGACCAAGCCGGCTCACGCCGAGCCCGTGATCGTAGTACGGCCGTTCGAAGAGGCGGAGATCTACGATCCGATCGCGGCCGCCATCGAATGGCCATTCGAGCACCCCTGCAGTTCCCGCTATTCAAGCGGCACTTACGGGGTATGGTATGGCGCGGCCAGTGTCGAGACGTCGGTTCGGGAGACGGTTCATCACTTCCGCAAGAACACGCTCGCTTCGCAGGCCGCGCGGCAGACGACGCGGCCCATCGTGCAGGAGCGGCGAGTGCATCTCGTACGGTGCAACGCGTTACTGGTGGATCTGCGAGCGCGCACCAGGAAAGAACGACCGCTGCTGCATCCGGATGACTACAGCGCTTGCCAGAGCCTGGGTGCGGAGCTGAGAACGGCCGGAATGCCCGGTGTGCTCACCTATTCGGCGCGGCATGCGAGATCCGAGATCGTCGCAGTGTTCACCCCGACGGTTCTGGTCGAGCCACGTATCGTCTGCTATCTCACCTACACCTTGTTTGCCGATTCGGCCAAGGTTCTAGTCGAGCGCACGCCGGGCAAGGTGGAATTCGAGCTGCTGCCGTAGCGGTCGGTGGCTGGTGTGCTCAGGCGGTATGCGCTTCTACTAGGCAGCCCGTTGCCAGGGAGGGGTCGCTCCCCGCGGAACCTGCCCGCGACTTGATCGGGGACGGAAGTTCAGCGCGCTGATTGCAATGGATTCCCGCTTGCGCGAAACGAGTAGGTCAGGCTTTCCCTAGAACTCCGCGGCGTTCGCGGTCGGCACGCCGCTGATGATGATCTCGGCCTCGACCGGATCGCCCAGGACCGGTCCCGTCGTGGTCTTCTCCAGGCGAATACGGAAGCGACGCTCCCGGTCGGTTCCCGGTGGATGCTTGATGGCGATGTACAGGCTGCGCAGGTCTTGGCCTTGGTGGAAACGCACCACCTGGGAATCGACCGACTCGTAATCGACATCCGGCCTGGCGCTGCCTGCTACCGTGCTCCAGACGATCTGCGTCGGTCCGGTTCCGGCCTCGGTGCGTCTTACATTCACCGCGGCGATCGACTGCGACGGGCCGACCCGAATCGCGGTCGCTTCGAAAGCGACGCTGCCCACCTGGCGGGGCGGCCGTTTCTGCGGCGCTGGCGGCGCCGGGTTTTCGACAGCGGCCGGAATTGGCGCCGCTGCAGATGCGGGCGCGGCAACTGGCGCAACCGGCGGTGGAGTGTTCCGGACAGGTGGTGGCGCGGCCGGCTGCAATCTGATTTCACGATTCGAGAATTGCTGCCAGCCGAAGACGGCGCCGAGCACCGTCAGCAAGAACACAGCCGCGAGCAATGCCGAGCGCAACCAGAACAAGTGCGGACGGCGCAATCCAGCCATTTCCAGCTGCGACGCCAATGCGGAAGGTTCGGCCGCGAATCGCAGCGGCGAAACCAGCAGCTCTGCCGGAATGGGCTCGGCGAATCGGGCGCGGGCTTCTTCATAATTTCGAGCCGCCGATTCGCGGCCAGCCGCAGCGGAGCCTGCGGATCTGGATTGCTGCGCGGCCGAGGCCGCGGTCGAGCCGAACAATCGGGACTGTTCTTGCACGGCCGGTGCCGGTGATTCGAGCCGCTGGGCGGCTGACGGGATGATCGAACCCGACGGATCCGGCTGTGCAACGGTCTTGGACGCTGTCGAGGCAGACGAGTTGGATTGCTGAACCGTTGCGGCCACCCTCGAATCCGAGGGTGGGGACTGCTGGTTCGTGGCAGCCGCGAGTGGGCTCACGGGCCCGCGTTGCGAGGTGATTGCAGGCGCAGTGTGGCCTGTGCGCTCGGGTTGCGAAGCGTTCGAGGCCATGAGGCCAGCAGCCTCGGGCAGCGCAGAGATCGAAGGCGCAGCCGCAGCGGCGGAATCGGGCGATATGACTGTGCCGGTTGCGTTTGGTGATGCCGCCTTGGGTTGCTGGATAAAGGCGGTTTCAGCCGGGATCGCGATCTGGAGTTGCGAATCACCGGCGGCTTCAGTAGGCCCTGCGACTTTAGGCTGCAGTGCGGTGGCCGCTTCAGCCATTGTGGAATTGGGCCGTGCGGCGCTGGCTGCTGCGATCGGTTCTGCAGGTTCGAGCTGCGAGTCGGTAGCCGCGGCAATCGGCTCCGTTGGTTTGGGCTGCGTGGTGATGGGCTCGATTGGCGCTTTCGCGGCGACCGCGCCGTCATGGTCTCGCCTGTTCGCGCTTGCCTGATTCGGTTCAATGGTCGGCGCTTGCGAAGCAGACTCGTGGTCGAAATGACTGGCGAGAAAATCGTGGAGAAAATCGCGCGCGGTCGACGGGCGTGCGTCGCGCTTCCAGGAAAGAGCCCGAGCAATCACCGCGAAATGCCTTGGCCGCATCGAGCTGTGATAGTTCGGTCGCAATTGCAGCTGCCGAGCATCGAGCGAGGGCTTGCGACTGAAGGGATGCTGCCCGCCACTGAACAGCTCATAGGCCACGCAGCCCAGGCTGAAGATGTCATCGCGCGGCTCGGCTTCCTGGCCGTCGAGCAGCTCGGGACTGGCGTAAGGAGGTGTCGCGGCGAAACGGCGCTGCGCCGGGTTCTGCGTCGCTGCTTCGTTCCGGCTGGGTACCGAGCCGAAATCGAGCAGCCGGATGCTGCCGTCGCGGCTCACGAAAATATTGCTCGGCTTCAGGTCGCCATGCACGACCGCGTGATCGTGCGCATAAGCGAGGGCCTCGGCGCATTGAGTGAGAATCGACAGCGCCTCGCCATCCTTCAGTCCGGTGCGGATGCGCTGGCTCAGCGACCGTCCTTCCAGCAACTCCATGGTGATGAACCACAGACCGTTCTCGCAATCCAGGTCGTAGACGCGCGCGATGCCGGAATGTGTCAGCCGCTGCATATGCCGGAACTCGCGGATCAGCCGCTCGGTGCGTGGTCCGTCCTCCCGGTACCTCGAATGCAGGATCTTGATGGCAAGCCGGTCGAAGCCGCCGCTGCCGTTGCCGCGATGCCGGTCGATCGCGCTGAAGACTTCCGCGGTACCGCCTTCGCCGATGCGCTTCTCGATCAGATAACGATCCCGCAGGACACTTCCCGGGCCGATCTCATACGTAATGGCCGCAGCCTGCTGGCGCGGTGGCGCCTCTGCGGGTGACGAGGTCGAGATCGCTCCAGTCGGCAGGAACGAGCTGGTGGGCAGATCCTCCGAGGTGCCGTATTCGTCGAAGCTCGTCGTGGCGGAGTCTTCCGACGCGGGCTCGACCTGCCACGCACGATGCCGCCACCTATCGGAATAACCTCCCAGGTCCATGTCATGCAATTCTCTATCCATGGGCAATGTTCCGATCGACCTCGCGCATGGAGTAGAGGCTGGCTGCAGGTCGATTGCGTGGTCGGCTGCCGCGGCAGGGAGTCGCGGGGGCGCGGATGCCGCTGGATTCTCCAGAACGAATCGAAATCGGGAACCGGTGTTGCACCTCTGCGGCTATTCGGTTGCCGCTGCTCGCCGCTCGGCCTGCAGGTATTTGCCGAACCAGTCGATGTAGCGCTGCATCCGGTCACGCAGGTAGCTCGGCTTGTTCAGGCCGTGGAACTGGCCGGGATAGATGATGAGCTGGGTATCCACGCCGGTGCTCTTCAGCGCCTGATACATCTGCTCCGAATTCAGCAGCGGTACGTTGAAATCCTTCTCGCCACACAGGAATAGCGTCGGCGTGCGGATCCGGTCGGCATGCAGCAGCGGGTAGGCGTTGCGCAGATACGCATCGGTGTTCTTCCAGGGTGTGCCGAGCTCGAGCTCGTATTCGCGTACGTACATGTCGGTACCGTAGCCGGCGAGCGCGTTGCCGATGGAAGCGCCGCTGGTGGCGGCCTTGAAGCGCGAGTCCTTGGCGATCACCGAGTTCGTCAGGATGCCGCCGTAGCTCCAGCCGCCGACACCGAGGCGCTCGGGATCGGCAATGCCGCGACTGACCGCGTAGTCGACCGCGGCCAGCACATCCGGAGTGTCCTTGCCGCCCCATTCGGCCCAGATGCCCATCGAAAAATCCTGGCCGCGGCCGGAGCTCCCGCGCGGATTTGCGGCGACCACCACGTAGCCCTGCGCGGCGAGGATCTGCCATTGCGGCATGAAGGCGTTCGCGAACTGCGAAACCGGGCCACCATGGATCTGCAGCAGGGTTGGATACTTCCGCCCCTGAATGTAGTCGGGCGGCGTGACCAGAAAGCCGCCGATCTGCGTGCCGTCCTGCGAGGCGAAGGAAATCTCCTCGACGGCTGCCAGCTTCACGCTCGCCAGGAAGGCGTCGTTGTGATGCGTCAATTGCCGTGCCTTGCCGGCCTCGAATGCGAACACTTCGTCCGGCCGCTCCACCGTGCTGTCCAGCACCGCGATGCGATTCTTCGGGCCGATATCGAAGCCGGTGGACTCGCGCCGGCCCGGCATCAGCCGATCGAGCTTGCCGCTTGTGGCGTTCACGCGCACCAGCTGCTGGTTGCGATCGTCTTCGAGCAAGGCGTAAAGCGCCTTGCCATCGGCCGACCAGCTCGGCGAGATGACATTGCGATCGATGTCTTTGGTGACGATGCGTGGTGCGTCGCCGTTCACCGGTACGACCAGCAGGCTTTGGCGAGCGTAATAGATGAGCTTGGGATCGCTGGCGGCCGTCAGGGCAATCTCGCGGCCGTCCGGTCGCCATGCGGGAGTGGTCATCCAGCCGGAATCGCCGGCGTCGCCGTGAAAATTCGTCAGCAAGCGCGGTTCGCTGCCGGCGCGTGGCGCGATGACGTACAGGCCGTTCTCGTTGCTGCGATCGGGGTCGGCACCGCGCTTGCTGACGAAGGCGATCTGTGAGCCGTCGGGCGACCACGCCGGCCAGGCTTCGTCGAAGTTTCCTGGCGTGAGGATTTCCGCCTTGAGCGTGGCGACATCGAGCAGGTAGAGATGCCGGCGCAACCTCCCCAGGTAGCCGGTCTCGTCTTCCTTGAAGTAGTAACGATCGATGACGATGGGCGGCGGCGTCTTGTCCTGGCCCAGCGACTCGGCCGGATCCGGGTCCATCACGATCAGCGCGATGCGCTTGCCGTCCGGCGACCATTGGTAGTCGAGCACCTCGCCCTTGAAGGTGGTGACTGCCCGGGCTTCGCCACCGCTGCGGTCCAGCAACCACAGCTGATCGGGCTCATCTTCACCGCCGCGCGCCGAAAGAAAGGAAAGATATCGGCCGTCGGGGCTCCAGCGCGGCGTGTGCTCGCCTTCCTGCGAGGCTGTGAGCTGCACGCTGCGCTTGCCGTCCCAGCTCGTCATCCACAGGTGGGTCACGCGCCGGTCTTTCTCGACGTTGCTGGTGCGCACCGAATACGCGACCCATTCGCCATCCGGCGATAGCCGCGGATCGCTGACCTCATGCAGTGTGTTGATGTCCTCGGCGGTGAGCAGACGGGGATTCGCGTCGGCGGCCAGGCTCACCGAGGCAAACGTGCTCGTTATGACCAGCAGAGTAGCGGCGAAGAGAAGACGCATCATGTGCGATCACCTGCTGAAGGGCCGATCCGGCGATATGTGCCATGCGACGGCACAGTGTGATTCGTTCGAGCCGGCAGGCCCGAGCCGTGGCTTCAGAGTGGCGCAGCGAAATACCAGAAGTCAAACAGGCGGCAATGTCCGCGAGGCGGCGGTCAGCGGCAGGCTCCGGCAAGCGACCGGCGTTGCATTCCCATCCGCCCCGCGGAGGTTCCTGGACCGGTCAGCGACGCTTGGGGTGATCCGGCCGTTCACGCAGTACGCGACCGTCGGTCGGGTCGACGTCGAGTTCGACGCGTGTGCCGTCGGCGGCGGTGGCCTCGACTTCCCAGACCCCGTCGTCCTTCTCGATATCTTCGATGGCCGTGTAGCCCAGGCTTTCCAGCTTCTGGACGATCTGAGCCACGGTCAGCTCGGCCGCGGGGGCTGCGGCTTGCTGGGCGGACGCGCCGGCGGCAGCCAGGCCCAGTACGAGTACGATGGCGGATGTGCGCAACAAGGATTTCATGAGCAGCTCCTGTGTCTTGGACGATGATGTACGTTTTTGGTACGTGGCCCAGACTGGCATGACGGCGGTGAACGAGTCGTGAGCACACCGTTAACGATTCATTCAATGCCGGCTGCTTACGCTCGGCGCATGTGGCCGAAGCTTTGTTTTCTGCTGTTGATCCTGCTCTGTGTCCCCGCTATACCGCCGAGCCAGGCCGATCCCGAGGACCATGAGAGCGCGCGGCGTGCCGTCGAGCGCGGCGAGCTACGCCCGCTGTCGGAGATTCTCATCGCGGTCGAGAAGGAATTCGGTGCACGGGTGCTGGAGGTCGAGCTCGAGCGCAGGAAGAAGACGGGCGCCCTGGTGTACGAAATCAAGATTCTGGCGCGCGACGGCCGGGTGCTCGAGCTCGAGTATGACGGGCGCACCGGCCAGCGCATTCGTATCGAAGAGGACGATTGATGCGCGTCCTGGTGGCAGAGGACGAGCCCAATCTCGCCGCGCGCATCGCAGCACGGCTCACGACGGCGGGCTTCGCGGTGGACATGGCGCATGACGGCCGGCAGGCGCATTTTCTCGGCGATACCGAAGCCTACGATGCGGTGGTGCTCGATCTCGGATTGCCGCAACAGGACGGCTTGTCGGTGCTCGAACAGTGGCGCGCTTCGGGTCACAAGGTGCCGGTACTGGTACTGACGGCACGCAGCCGCTGGCACGAGAAGCTGGCAGGATTCAACGCCGGTGCAGACGACTACCTGGTCAAGCCGTTCGAGATGGAGGAAGTCGTGGTGCGGCTGCGCGCACTGATCCGTCGCAGCACCGGTCATGCCACTTCGACATTGCAGTGCGGCCCGCTGCGGCTGGATCTCAATGCCGGCATGTTCGAGCTGAACGACGAGCCGTTGGAGCTGACCGCGCAGGAGCATCGCATCCTGTCCTATCTCATGCACCACCAGGGCAAGGTGGTGAGCCGCACCGAGCTCGCCGAGCACGTGTATGACCGGGATTCGGAGCGCGACTCCAATGTCATCGACGTGCTCATCAGCCGCATCCGCCGTAAGGTCGGCGCGCGCCTGATCGCCACCATCCGCGGTCGCGGCTTCATGCTTTCGAACGCTCCGGCATCCGCCGGCCCCTAGCGAAGCTCGGCACCGGCCGCTACTCGAGAAGCTCGTAATGCCATCGATCGACAGTCCGTCGCGGATCGCGCTGATTTTAGCCGGCAGCCATGCCGAAAGCCGTTAGCTCACTCAAGACTCGCCTGGTACTGGCCGCGCTGGCCTGGGTGGCCGTGGCCATTCCCATCGGCGGCGGCGGCTTGATGTTGAGCTTTCGCGATACGCTGGCGGACTCCTTCGACGAGCGCCTGACCTCTCTGCTGGGGATCCTGATGGGCTCAGCCGAAATCGCGCCGTCGGGCGACATCGTTCTGGCGCGCCCGCTGGGTGATCCGCGCTTCGAGCAGGTGTACTCGGGTTGGTATTGGTCCATCAGCCACAACCAGCGCAACGTGCTGCGCTCGCGATCGTTATGGGACCAGGAACTTGCCGCACAGACAGGGCCGGTGAGCGCAACACCGCGATTGCGCACTGTCCAGGATGCGCTCGGCAAGCGCTTGCGCGTGGCCGAACAAACGGTGGATCTGCCGGGCATCACAGTGCCGGTGACGTTCGCCATCTCCGGCGACCTGGCGTCGCTGCAAGCGGACGCCCGCGATTTCAATCGCCTGCTGTGGCTGTCGCTGGTCGCCCTTGGCGCCGGTCTGGTGCTGGCCATACTGGCGCAGGTCAGCTTCGGCCTGCGTCCGCTGCGCAAAGTGACGGCGAACATCGAACGAGTGCGCATGGGTGCCGTTCAGACGCTGGAAGCAACCGGCACGCGCGAGCTCGACACACTGGTCGAAGAGATCAATACGCTGCTGGATCAGAATCGAAACACGTTGGAGCGTGCCCGCTCCAACGCGGCGGACCTCGCGCACGCGCTGAAGACGCCGTTGTCGGTGATTCGCTCGGCAATGTCGGCGGAGAAGCGCGACGATCTGCTTCAAGTCGAAGCCATGCAGCGAATCATCGATCGACACCTGGCACGCGCGGCCAGTGCCGGACCCCGGCGTGGTGTCACGACTCCGGTGCAGCCGGTCGTTGCTGCATTGGTGCGCGGGATGTCCAAGATTCATTCCGAGCGGGCGCTCGTCTTCGAAACGCAGATCGAGGACGGAGCGATATTCGCCGGCGACGCCGAGGATCTGGAGGAGATGCTCGGCAACCTGATCGACAATGCCTGCAAGTGGGCACGCACGCGGGTCACGGTCACGACGCGGCTTCAACGGCAAGAGCTGCAGATCGAGATCGAAGATGACGGTCCGGGGATTCCGCGTGAGCAGCAGGCGCTCGGCATCGAGCGCGGTCAGCGTTTCGACGAGTCGACGCCCGGCACGGGTCTGGGGCTCGCGATCGTGAGCGATCTGGCCACGCTCTACGGTGGAGCCTTGGCTCTGGACTCATCGCCGCTCGGCGGCCTGAGGGCGCGACTCCAGCTTCCCGCGTCGGCGGCGCAGCCCGCTTGAGCACAGCTTGCCCGCTCATTCGACGTAACCTGCCACAAGGGCCTGCAGCGCAAACGAGAGCCGGACGCTTTCTTGGTCTTCGTCGTTGCGGCATGCCTGAGCATCCGTACATGACTGGTGTTGCCGGCCCGATGCTTGCAGTGCCATGCCTTCGACGCAGCGTCCGCTGTCCTGGGGGTCTGAAACGCAGCGTCGCCCTGGGCCTGCCCGGTATCCGGATGCCGGAACAGCCGGTGCCGCCATGCGGGGCAGGCTCGGCTTGCGCCGGGACGGGCCGCTCGTCGGTTCGCCTGAAATTCGGCGGCTGCGAGGGCGCCTTATTGAGCCGCTTGGGGCTTGCCCTACAATAGCCGCCCCCTGACTGCGGCGGCTGCCATGCGTTTTCCCGATCATTTCGATGTGATTGTCGTCGGCGGCGGCCATGCCGGCACCGAGGCTGCGCTCGCGGCGGCCCGTCGCGGCTCGCGCACGCTGTTGTTGACTCAAAGCATCGAAACGCTGGGCCAGATGAGCTGCAATCCGGCCATCGGCGGCATCGGCAAGGGGCATCTGGTCAAGGAGATCGATGCCCTGGGCGGTGCCATGGCGCGGGCGACCGACCGTGCCGGCATCCAGTTTCGAACCCTGAATGCCAGCAAGGGTCCGGCCGTGCGTGCCACACGCGCTCAAGCCGATCGCGTGCTGTACAAGCAGGCGATCCGCGCCATGCTGGAGAACCAGCCGAACCTGACGCTGTTCCAGCAGGAAGTCGCCGATCTGATCGTCGAACACGAGACCATCCACGGCGTGGTCACGCAGACGGGCATCGAGTTCCGCGCCCGGACGGTGGTGCTGACGGTCGGCACGTTCCTGGGCGGCAAGATCCACGTCGGTCTGACGAACTACCAGGGCGGTCGCGCCGGCGATCCGCCGTCCAATCGCCTGGCTGAACGGCTGCGTGCTCTGCCCTTCCGCGTCGGCCGCCTCAAGACCGGAACGCCGCCGCGCATCGACGGACGCACCATCGACTACCGGGGCCTGGCAGAGCAGCCGGGCGACGAGCCGGTGCCGGTGTTTTCCTACCTCGGCCGGCGCGGCGAGCATCCGCGCCAGATTTCCTGCCACCTCACGGCCACCAACGAGCGTACGCACGAGATCATTCGCGCCGGCTGCGATCGTTCGCCCATGTTCACCGGCGTCATCCAAGGGGTGGGGCCGCGCTACTGCCCGTCGGTGGAAGACAAGGTGCATCGCTTCGCCGACAAGACCTCGCACCAGATCTTCATCGAGCCCGAAGGGCTGACCACGCACGAGATCTATCCCAACGGCATTTCCACCAGCCTGCCGTTCGACGTGCAATACGCGCTGGTACGGTCGATGAAAGGTTTCGAGAACGCACACATCACGCGCCCGGGCTACGCCATCGAATACGACTATTTCGACCCGCGCGACCTGAAGCCGAACCTGGAAACCAGGTTCATTGCCGGCCTGTTCTTCGCCGGCCAGATCAATGGCACCACCGGCTACGAGGAAGCCGCGGCGCAGGGCCTGCTTGCCGGCATCAACGCCTCGCTGCAGGTGGCTGGCCGGGAACCGTGGTCGCCGCGCCGGGACGAAGCCTACATCGGCGTACTGGTGGACGATTTGATTACACGGGGCACCAGCGAACCCTATCGCATGTTCACCAGTCGCGCCGAATATCGCCTGCTGCTGCGTGAGGACAATGCGGACCTGCGTCTGACGCCGCAAGGCCGCGAACTCGGCTTGGTGGACGATGAACGCTGGGAGTTCTTCGAGCGCAAGCGGGCGGCGATTGCGGATGAAACCCAGCGGCTGGCGGCCACGGTCGTTCATCCGCATCAAATGACTGAAGAACTGGCCGTGCAGACTTTGGGGGCGCCGTTGCTGCGCGAGGCGCACGCCTACGCGCTGCTGCGGCGGCCCGAAGTTTCATATGCAGCGTTGACGCAGCTGCCCCCGGTCGGCTGCCCGGATTGGATGAATGGCGCGGCAGCGGACGAGCGCCTGCGCGAACAGGTGCAGCAACAGCTCGAAGTACAGGCCAAGTACACCGGCTACATAGATCGCCAGCAGGATGAGATCGAGCGCCAGCGCCGTCACGAACAGACCCGCCTGCCCGAGGATCTGGACTTTGCGCAGGTGCGGGGGCTGTCGACCGAAGTGCGTCAGCGCCTGCAGGAAATCCAGCCGGCCACGCTCGGCCAGGCAGCGCGCGTGCCGGGTGTGACGCCGGCCGCAATCTCGCTGCTGCTGGTGCATCTCAAGCGGCGCTCCGGTTAGGCCGCGGCGACCCGACCCGGCGGAAGATGCTCGCAGCGAAGCCGCCGGCGGCGAGTTGAATCCGCACCTCGGCATTTCGTAAAGTCGGGTGAGGGATATGACCAATGCAAGGTGTGATTGCCTTCATCATTTCCCGGGACCCGCTCCTGCTACGCTGTGTGCGCCGACGCATCCAAGCTTCTCGAGTGAATTCAACCCATGGTCTGGTTCCTGATCTTCGCAGCCAGCGTTTTCGCGATGTACTTCTGGCTTCAGTACCGGGCGAAGCAGCGTGAGCTGAACAGCCCGCTGGCCAGCCATCGTTCCGGTCACAGCCACATCGGCCAGGTGGTGGTGCTGGAGCAGGGCCTGGAGAACGGCAGTGGCCGGATCCATCTGGGCAATCGGGAATGGGCCATCCGCGGTCCGAACCTGCCGGCGGGCGCCAAGGCGCGCGTCACCGGAGTGGACGGAACCGTGCTGCTGGTGGATCGTGTCGCGGCGTAGCCGCGCCTGCCGAGGTCGTCATGCCGTCCTTCTACGACTTCTCGGTTCGCAGCATCGACGGAGTTCCCGATCTATTGGCGCCGCTGCGCGGCAATGTCGCGCTGGTGGTGAATGTCGCCAGCAAGTGCGGTTACACGCCGCAATACGCAGGGCTCGAACGGCTGTACCGCGAGATGAAGGGCCAGCAATTCACCGTTATTGGTTTTCCGTGCAACCAGTTCGGTGCGCAGGAGCCGGCGCCCGAAAGCGACATCATCCGGTTCTGCACCGCCACCTACGACGTGACCTTCCCCATGAGCGCCAGGATCGAGGTGAACGGCCCGGGCCGTCATCCGCTCTACGCCTGGCTGACGGCGCCGGCAAGCGGCTTCCCGGGCGACATCGAATGGAATTTCGAAAAATTCCTGATCGGCCGCAACGGTGCGGTGGTGGGGCGGTACCCGTCCGGCACCAAGCCGGAAGACAATGGATTGCTGCAGGACATCGCGGCGCAAATCTGAATTCAGTTGTCCGTCCGCCCAGCGTAGGGCGAGGACAAGGTGGGCAATCCCTGTCCGGGTGAACGCTCGTCACTGCCGTGCAGGCGGGAGCTCATCCCGCTGAATCCAATGGACTCCCGTCCCCCGGTCGAGCCAGGGACGGGTTCTACGCGGAATGACGATCCAGCGCATCCCTAATCGCAGCCCTGCTCCTTACGCGCCCGCGCTCCGTTCTGCTGCCACAACGTTTCCAGCTGCGCCTTCGCCTGCTCCAGCACGCTGCCATCCTGGCCTTTCTCCAGCGCCTTCAAGGTCTGCGTGAACGTCGCCGACGTCTGCACGTACGCTTCGCCGGTGCAGCCCATTTCATTCAAGCGATCGCCGTAGTACTGCCAGGCGAGCAATTGCACGCGCGTCATGCGACCGCCCCAGGGCATTCGCATCATGGACAGAAATGCGAGCGGCTCGCCGTCGCGGGCCGCGTCCGCGCCGAATGCAGCAGCCGATGCCGCATCGGCGGGATGGCCGTCGCAGCCCAGTGCCATGCAGTTCGCCAGATCCACCTTGGCGCGGGGCAGCGTGAGCCCGGCCTGCTTGAACAGCAACCGGATGGAAGCGACGTTCTCGGTGGTCTGACCCCGCTGCACCGCTATCAACCGATTCGTGGCCAGCGCGTGCATGGCCGGCGCGAAGTTCTTGTCCGCCGCGTGTTGCAGCAATGTCTCGCGCTGCTGCGGATCACGCACGAACTGCGCCAGCTCGGTGGCACTGGCCGGATCGCCGGCTGCCGCAGCCTGGCGCAGTCGCGCCTCGATGCTGCCGAAGTCGAATCTTGCTTTCATGCAGCCTTGTTTGGCGCGCTCCTGATAGGAGCGCTCCGCTGCATACACCCCGGCGGCGCGCGCCAGCCGTTCCGGCGGCAGCACCTGCGCCAGCCGTTCGAGCTGGGTCTTGGAATCGGCGGGGCGGGACGATGCAATGCGATTGCACCAATGCTGGATGCGCACCAGCGCGATGTTCGAATTCGGATCGCCGGCGGCGGTTTGCGAGCCGAGCGTTGCCACGGCGACATCGGCCGCGCCGGTCGACAGGGCCTTGAGGGTGTCGCTGCCGACGTTCAGCCCGCTCAGGTTGCGCTTGTGCTGGACGAATTGCAGGCGCTCGTAGAAAGCCGATTCGTCCGTCGCCCTCACCTCGGCTTGTGGCGCGGGCGGCGGCTCCGCAGGCGCTGCCACCGCAGCGGGTCTGGGTGCATCGATCGCGCCTGCGGCCAGTGCGTAGAGGCCGAGCAGCACGCCGCCGGTGCCTGCTGCTCGGGCTGCTCTGCGGCGGACGGTCATGACTCACACCTCGAGCTCGGATGAGCGTTGCCGCCGTGACATTGGCATCTCGATGCGCGGAGCCAAGTCGCCGATCGAATGCGTCCGCTTTCCATCCGGCGCCTGCGACCCTGCTGGTCTACGGCGCGACGATCAAGTCGTACTCGACCTGGACGTTGCCGGTGAACGTCATCTGGCCGCTCTGGTAGGACTGTGGTGCACCGCCCATGTCGGCCGCCATCGCCATGGTCTTCATGCGTTGCATCATCGGTGCCGGGACGTAGCCCGAGCTGGCCGAGATCGTGCGCGCCGCGCCGATCTTGGCGCCCGCGGCCTTGGCCACGACTTCCGCGTTGAGTCGCGCATCCTGCACTGCCATCGCCAGAGCATCTCGCTCCAGATCGCGGCGCTTGCTGGACTCCAGCCGCGGGTCTCCGAGCTGGTTCACGCCGAGGTCCGTCGCCTTCTCCAGCAAGGTGCCGAGCTTCTCCAGATCACGTAGTTCCACTTCGACCTGGCGCGAAACGAAGTAACCGATGAGATTGCGCTCGTGCGAGTTGCTGTCCCAGTTGTACTCGGGCTGCACGTTCACCCGGGTCGAGCGCACGTATTTCTGTTCGATCCTGAGATCGCGGGTGAGCTTGAGCACGGCCTCGATCGTCTTGGTCACTTCGGCGCGCGCATCCTCGAGTCTGGGCTTACGCGATTCGACACCGAGCGTGACGATCGCCTGATCGGGCTCGGCCTGGACTTCGCCTTGTCCGGAGACGGATACCGTGCGCGGCCGCTCGCTTTCCGCAGCGGAGGCTCCGGCCGGAACGATCCATGCGCACAGCAGCGCGCCGAGCAACGGAAACAAGCCGGGAAACAGTTTGTTGTGGTTCATGGTGGTCCTCGAACGAGCGAAGGTGGATGTCGACGCAGCTTTGGCTGCAGACGGTGCTCCGAGTTCAACGCGGCCCGCAGTATTGCGGCGTCTCGCAAAAAAATCTGTCGTGGCTAACCCAGCAGCTGCCGTATCAGCGTTTGAATTTCGGATCGGCTGCCGCGCAGTCCCGCTCCCTGGCCGCTGACGATGGTTTCCAGGTCTGCGGTAGCGCGCGAGAAATCATCGTTGACGACCACGTAATCGAACTCGTTCCAGTGCGACATGTCGGCAAGCGAATCGCGCAGCCGGCGTGCGATCACTTCGTCGCTGTCGGTGCCGCGGTCGCGCAGGCGTCGCTCGAGTTCGGCCCGCGACGGTGGCAGGATGAAGATCGACTGGCATTCCGGCATGGCGCTGCGGATCTGTTGCGCTCCCTGCCAATCGATTTCCAGCAGCACGTTGCTGCCCGCTGCCAGCAACGCTTCGACCTGCGCACGCGAAGTGCCGTAGAAGTTGTCGAAGACCTGCGCGTGCTCCAGGAACTCGCCGTTGTCGATCATGCGTTGGAACTGCGACTTGTCGATGAAGAAATAATCGTGGCCGTGCTGCTCGGTCGGGCGCTGCTTGCGGGTGGTATAGGAAATGGAAAAGCGCAGATCCGGCCGACGCTGCATCAGCGCGCGCACCAACGAAGTCTTCCCCGCACCGGACGGCGCGGCGATCACGAACAACCTGCCCCGTGGTGGATGCTCACTCGACATTCTGTACCTGCTCGCGCATCTGCTCGATGATGACCTTCATGTCCACCGCTGCGCGCGTGGTTTCGGCATCCTGAGATTTCGACGACAGAGTGTTCGCTTCGCGATTGAGCTCCTGCATCAGGAAGTCCAGGCGCCGGCCGGCCGGTTCGGAGGAATCCAGCACGCCGGTTACTTCGTCGATATGGCCGGCGAGGCGATCCAGTTCCTCATCCACGTCCATCTTGTGGGTGTACAGCACCAGCTCCTGCTCCAGCCGTTCCTGGTCCGGCGCGACGCCCAACTGCGAAATGCGTTCGACGATGCGATCGCGGATGCGTTGCGATATGTCCGGCAGCCGGGTCTTGACGATTCCTACTTGCGAGCGCATTGCCGTGCATCGGCTGAGCAGCAGCTCGCGGATGCGCTGGCCTTCGCGATGACGCGTGTCATTCAGTTCCGCCAGCGCTTCGCGCAGCACCTCCAATGCTGCTGCGAGCACCGGCTTGGAATCGATCTCCGTTTCGCGGATCACGCCCGGCCAGCGCAGCAGATCGAGCGGATTGACTTCGGCGGTGCTCACTCCGCGTCCGCGGACCTCGGCAACGCGCGCCAGCAACTGATCCAGAAGTGCGGTGTCGATTTCGATCGAGCGGGTCGTGCCGGCGCTCGATTTCAGATACAGGCTGGCGTCCACCTTGCCTCGGCGCAGCGCCGCGCCGATGGTCTGCCGGATGTCGTTGTCCAGCGTCTTGAGCTCGTCGGGCAGCCGCAGCGAGATTTCCAGATAGCGATGATTCACCGTGCGTAACTCGCATATGAGCGTGCCCCACGGACCCTGGCGCTCGCGCCGGGCGAAACCTGTCATGCTGCGGATCATGAATGGAACTTGCGGTGCTGAAGAGTTCGGGATTAAGGAAAAAGCGGTCTTACGTCCCGGCGCCGAGCCGGTGTATAAAGCGGCGCCCAGTGTAACAGCTTCAACCTGGCCTTCGGCCCGGAGCCCGCGCTTGCGGATCGAGTATGCAGATCTGAGTCTCATCGGTGACCGCGAGGACAATCAGGACCGCGTCACCGTGGCCGCCAATGACCAGGCGGCGCTGGCCATCGTCATCGATGGCATGGGCGGACATTCCGACGGCAGCCGCGCCGCCGACACGGCGTTGAAAAGCCTGTTGGATTCGTTTCAGCGCGCGGCCCACCCGATTTTCGATCCGCTCGGTTTCCTGCACCTGTCCTTGAGCAGGGCGCACGACGACGTGGCCCGGCTGGGCAGCGGCCAGAGCATCGACGCGCGCCCGCGCGCCACCATCGCCCTTTGCCTGATACAGGATGGTGCGGCTTACTGGGCGCACGTGGGCGATAGCCGCGTGTACTGGATTCGCAAAGGCAATGTGGTGACGCGCACGCGCGACCACAGCCACGTCGAGCTATTGCTGCGCGAAGGGAAGATCACCGAGGACGAAGTGGCGACGCACCCGATGCGCAATTTCGTCGAATGCTGTCTGGGCGGCGACCCGGCGATCCCGGAGATGACGCTGAGCGGCCGCCAGGCGCTGCAGCCGAACGATGTGCTGCTGCTGTGTTCCGACGGCATCTGGGCCAATCTGCGCGATGCCGACATCGCCGGATTCTTTCGTGACGATCCGGAGAATCTGCGCGCCTGGCTGGAGGCCCTGGGCCGCCGCGCGGTCCAGGCTTCCGCGCCATTCAGCGACAATTCCACCGCCGCCGTGGTGCGCTGGCTGGGCGACTGAACGGCTTTCGCTTTCGCAGCTTGCTGCGGTCGGACTTCGGTTCGACAATCCCGCTGGCCTGGAGCGTTCCGTGGCGAGCGCTTCCCGGGTTTCATCCAACCATTGACGTAACGACTTGAGTGGCGGGCGTGCCGACGGTTCGTACTGACACCGCGCGGCAGGCCCTGCGCCGATCATCGAGGTTTTCATGAAAGGTCGACCCAGCGGCCGCGCTCCCGACGAGCTGCGACCGGTTTGCATCACCCGCAAGTTCACGCGCCACGCCGAAGGCTCGGTGCTGGTGGAGTTCGGCGACACGCGAGTGTTGTGTACCGCCAGCGTCGAGGAAACCGTGCCGCCCTTCCTGCGCAATTCCGGCGGCGGCTGGGTGACTGCGGAATACGGAATGCTGCCGCGTGCCACGCATACTCGCTCGCGTCGCGAGGCGTCGACGGGCAAGCAGGGTGGCCGCACGCTGGAAATCCAGCGGCTCATCGGCCGCGCCCTGCGCGCCGTCGTCGATCTGAAAGCGCTGGGCGAGCGCACCATCACGCTTGACTGCGATGTGCTGCAGGCCGACGGCGGCACGCGCACGGCTTCGATCACTGGCAGTTATGTCGCATTGGTCGATGCGGTGGACAGCTTGATCCGCCGGCGCGTGCTGCGCGAAAGCCCGGTCCATGGCCAGGTTGCGGCGGTGTCGGTGGGCATCTGGAGCGGCATCCCGGTGCTCGATCTGGACTACCGCGAGGATTCCGACGCGGAGACCGACATGAACGTGATCATGAACAACGGCGGCGGCTTCATCGAGGTGCAGGGCACCGCCGAGGGCCATGCCTTCCGGCGCAATGAGCTGGACGAGATGCTGAATCTCGCCGCCGGCGGCATCGGGCAGCTGTTGGCCAAGCAGCTGGAAGCGTTGCAGGAATAGCCGATGCGCCTGGTTCTCGCCACCCACAATCCCGGCAAGCTCAAGGAGCTGCAGGCGCTGCTGGCGCCGTTGGCCATCGAGGTCCTGACGCAATCGCGGTTCACCGAGATCGCTGCCGAAGAGACCGGCCTGTCGTTCGTGGAGAACGCCATTCTGAAAGCCCGGCATGCGGCGCGTGCCGCCGGGCTGCCCGCCATCGCCGACGATTCCGGCATCGAAGTCGATGCGCTGCATGGCGCGCCGGGCATCTATTCGGCGCGTTACGCCGGTCCGGGCGCCAGTGACCAGGCCAACCTGGAGAAGCTCGTGCACGAGCTGCGCGATGTACCGGCGGCGAAGCGCACGGCGCGCTATCGCTGTGCGCTGGCTTTCATGCGCTGGGATCTCGATCCCGCGCCGCTGGTGTGTCAGGCCAGTTGGGAGGGCCGCATCATCGACACGCCGCGCGGCGATGGCGGCTTCGGTTACGACCCGGTCTTCGAGCTCGATGGCGGGATGACGGTGGCCGAGCTGCCGGCTGCGCAGAAGAATCGGCTCAGTCATCGCGGCCAGGCGCTGCGGTTGCTGGTCGAACAGCTACCCCTCGTCAGGGGTTCCGCGGCATCTCGTTCGCACGCTATGGCCGGGACTTCATCGAGCGGGCCGTGAGCCGGCATTCCATGCTGCTCGAAGCTCCGCCTCTGGCTCTTTACGCGCACATGCCCTGGTGCGTGCGCAAGTGCCCGTACTGCGATTTCAACTCGCATGTGGCACCGCAGTCCCTGCCGCAGGAAAATTATGTCGAGGCACTGCTCGAAGACCTCGAGCACGATCTGCCGCTGACCGGCGGCCGTGCGCTGACTTCGATCTTTTTCGGCGGCGGCACGCCGAGCCTGTTCAGCCCCGAGGAAATCGGTCGATTCCTGCAGGGGGTGCGCGCGCGGATCGCCTGCGTGCCGGACATCGAAGTCACTCTCGAAGCCAATCCGGGCACGATCGAGCATGGGCGGTTCGGCGGCTATCGCGACGCCGGAGTGACCCGGGTTTCGCTGGGCGCGCAGACGTTCGACGATCGGCATCTGCAGGCGCTCGGGCGGATCCACGCCGCCAACGACATCCAGCGCGCGGTCGACGAGCTTGGTCGGGCGGGCATTGATAACTTCAACCTGGACCTGATGTACGCGCTGCCGCAACAGACTCGCGAACAGGCGTTGGCCGATGCCCGTACGGCCATCGCGCTGGGCCCGTGTCATATCTCGCATTACCAGCTGACGCTCGAGCCGGGCACGGTCTTCTACCATCGGCCGCCGTCGTTGCCGGATCCGGACGACGCCTGGGACATGCAGCTGGAATGTCAGGAGCTGCTGGGCGCGCACGGGTATGAGCAGTACGAAGTGTCTGCCTACGCGCAGGCGGGGCGACGCTGCCGGCACAACCTGAATTACTGGGAGTTCGGCGACTATCTCGGCCTGGGAGCCGGAGCACACGGCAAGCTGACGCGAATCGATGAAAGCGCCGTGATCAGAACGGCTCGCTGCCGTCAGCCGCGCGATTACCTGTCCCGGCGCGTTGTCGATCGGCTCATCGAGCAGCTCGAAGTACCGCTCGAGGAGCTGCCGTTCGAGTACATGCTGAACGTCCTGCGGCTGAAAGATGGCTTTCGGCTGGCCGGGTTCGAGGCTCGCACCGGCCTGCCGCGAGCCGCGCTCGATCCGGGACTCCAGTCTGCCCAGGCCAAGGGGCTGCTGGTATGTCGGGGGGAGCTCTGGCAGCCCAGTGAGCTGGGCTGGCGCTTCCTGAACGACCTGCAGGCGCTGTTCCTGGCCGGACCGTTGTCTGCCAGGGTCCACGCAAGTGCGTGAACCATCATACAAATTTGCCCTTGCGCAACAGGGGTTCCGGTGTTAGCGCGGCGAGGTTATGCACACGATGGCGCGGGGTAAATGAGAACCGTGTCTTGATGACGAAATTACAAGCGATAGATAAAGAGCCCTATGTAAGTAATTGACAGATAAAGCCAAAACAAGCTGGCTAAAATTTAACCAATGTAGCCACACCGCGATTTTGTCGCATCGCCGGTTCATGCGCCGGCAAATCATCCACAAACTTATCCACAGGTTTTGTGGATAACCGAGAGCCGGCTGCCGGGCACCGCAGGGACTCCTTTCGGGAGGCCGTCCCGGTTCTCCATAGACCGAGGTGTCGGCAGGGGGAGCGCGGCCAAGGCGCGCCGGCGGTGGAATCGCACCGGCTTGGGCCGCCGGGGGATTGAGGGCGGGCGATCCCGTCACCATTTATCTTGCGGCCTGCCAGGCGCGCCGCTACACTGCGCGCCTTTTTTCGAGGGGGCGCTTGCAGCGCTCGACAGACATGAAAGCCGGAATCCACCCAGAGTACAAAGAGACCACGGTGACCTGCAGCTGCGGGAACACCT
>JBDHQY010000262.1:0-4512 GCA_039807315.1 Steroidobacter sp.
GATTTGCCCGCCGTGGCTTGCCAGTTACTTGCCAGTGGCAGTTCCACGTGAAACGCAAGTAATTGAAATTATTGGTGGGTCGTGTAGGACTCGAACCTACGACCAATTCCTTAAAAGGGAACTGCTCTACCAACTGAGCTAACGACCCACGAGAACCTGCAACCATTCCCGGCACTGCCGAGCAGACGCGCACGCACTGTCGACAGCAACTACGAATCAGCGCGGGAATCCACAGCCCGGCGAAGGGCGCGCATGATACCGGAACATACGCGCCAGTTCATCGAAAGTATCGCGTCGGATCGGCTACGCCAGCCGCCGAGAATCCAGCGCGGCGCAATCGACAAGCATCGCACTGCCCGCAGGCGCGGCCGGCGTCATCCGCCTGATAGCACGACACCGTCGCGCCGAAATCCACACCGAGGTCGATGCCGCGCTGGATGATCTGCGCCTTGGTGAGATCGATCAGCGGTGCTGCGATCTTGAAGGCCAGGGTTCCTTCCACACCGGCGCGCGTCGCGAGATTGGCGACACGCTCGAAGGCGCTGACGAACATCGGGCGGCAGTCCGGATAGCCGGAATAGTCGACGGCATTGATGCCGATGAAAATCTGCGGCGCCTGCAGTACCTCGGCCCAGCCCAGCGCGAGCGACAGCATCACCGTGTTGCGGGCCGGAACATAAGTCACCGGGATGCCGATCTGCGGCGTGTGCGGGACGGCAATGCTTGCATCCGTCAGCGCCGAACCGCCGATGCCGCCGAGATCCACGCGGATGATTCGATGCTCGACCGCGCCGAGTGCCTTCGCTACCCGCGCCGCGGCTTCGAGTTCGGCGCGATGCCGCTGCCCGTAGTCGACGCTCAGCGCGTAGCAGGCGTAGCCCTGCTGACGGGCGATCGCCAGGGTCGTGGCCGAATCCAGGCCGCCGGACACCAGTACCACTGCGCGGCTTGCGGTCATCGTTCCCTCATCGTCCTAGCGACCTAGCGACCCGGGGCGTTGCCCCACAGGTACTTGTGCAACTGCACCTGCAGGCGCACCGGTAGCCGTTCATCCAAGATCCACTGCGCCAGGTCACGCGGCTCCACCTGTTGATGACTCGGGCTGAACAGGACCGTACAGGTTGCATTCAACGCCCGGGCGCGGACCAGATCGCGCGCCCAGTCGAAATCGGCGCGGCTGCAGACGACGAACTTGATCTGCTCGTCGGCGCGCAGCAAAGCCAGGTTCTCCAACCGGTTGCGATGCGCCTCGCCACTGTCGGGCGTTTTCACGTCGACCACCCGCGTCACCCGCGAATCCACCTTGGAGACATCGATGGCGCCGCTGGTTTCGAGCGAGACTCGATAGCCGGCGTCGCACAGGGCGCGCAGCAGCTGGATGGAGCCCTTCTGCGCCAGCGGCTCACCGCCGGTGACGCACACATGGCGAACCTGGTAGCCGGCCACCTGCTCCAGCACCTGCTCCAGGGTGAGCCATTCGCCGCCCTGGAAGGCGTACGCGGTGTCGCAATACTGGCAGCGCAGCGGACACCCGGTCAGCCGTACGAAGACCGTGGGCCAGCCGACGCTGTCCGCCTCGCCCTGGATGGAAAGAAAGATCTCGGTGAGCTTGAGCCGGGTGGCGGCAGCGCCGCCGGCAGTGCCGCTCGAGCCCGAAGTCGCTGAGGCGCTCATCGCAGGAATCCGCAAGCGGCGAGGATCCTCAGCGCCCCTCGCTGCCCATCTTTTCCAGCCGCTGGCTCGCCAGCCGTGCGGCGGTGGTGTCGGCGTACTGCTTCACGACCTGATTCAGCGAGGCGCGGGCCTCGGCCCAGTTCTTCAGCTCGTAGTTGCAGTAACCGATCTTGAGCAGCGCATCGGGAATCTTGCGCGAATCCGGATATTTCTCGATCACGGCGCGGAAGGCCTTGAGCGCATCCGGATACTGCTTGGTCACATAGTGTGATTCGCCCAGCCAGTACTGCGCGTTGTCCGCCAGCGCGCTGGTGGGGAAGGTCACCAGGAACTGCTTGAAGCCGTTGGTGGCCTCGGCGTACTTGCCGTCCTTCAACAGATCGAAAGCAGCCTGATAATTCGCGCGATCATCGCCCTGCGGCACGGGCAGACCACCCGCCCGCGGCGTCACGGCGCCGGCCGGGCCTGCCGCCACTCCACCTTCGATGGCGCTGAGCCGACGATCCACGTCGCCGTACAGCTCGCGCTGCTGCTCCTGCGTGCGGGTGGCGTTGTGCTGCAACTCCTCCAACTGACCGCGCAGGGTGCGCAGTTCGTTCTGCGAGGCTTCGATCCGCTGCGACAGATCGAGCAGGCTCTGGTTGCCCAGCACCCGCTCCAGACGCAGCAGCCGCCCGTCGAGCTCGCTCAGCTTCTGCACCACCGGATCCGCTTCCGGCGGCGTGCTCGCACACCCGGCCAGCACGCCGAGAACGCCGGCGACCAGCACGAGCCTCGCGGATCGTCGCGGCCCGGCCGGGATCATGCGGGCTGTATCGTTCATCGGCCCGCAACCAGCTCGACGCGGCGGTTCTTGGCGTAAGCGGCTTCGTCGCTGCCCAGCACTGCCGGCCGTTCCTCACCGTAGCTCACGGTGGTGAGCTGGGCCTCGTTCACGCCCTGCAGCAGCAACGCACGGCGCACGGACTGCGCGCGGCGCTCGCCCAGGCCGATATTGTATTCGCGCGAGCCGCGCTCGTCCGAATGTCCTTCCAGACGCAGCTTGCGTGCCGGGTCGCCGTTCAGGAACCTGGCATACGCAGTGACGATGGCCACGTACTCGGGCTTGATGTCGGCGCGGTCGTAATCGAAGTAGATGATGGTGCCGGTCTGCTTCAGCGCCTCGATGGCCTGCTGCTCGGCGCTCATGGCGGAGATGTCGTTGCCGGTGGCGCCGCTGGTGCTCGCCCCGGAGGTATCCGACTGCATCGGACCGCCTTCCGGCAAGGTCTGGGGCTTCTTCGGACAGCCTGCCAGCAGGATGGCGCTCACCACGATCAGACCCAGCTGCACAGCACGCATTCAACTCTCCTCAAGGGAAGCGATCCCGTTCAAATTCGGTTGTTCGATTCGTGGGACGGCCTGCCCCGCAAAATCCGCAAAATTCTGCCACAAGCCCGCGTTCCCCACCATCCGCAGCCGCTCGACTTCGCAGGCCGCGCACGGCTCATTTCGGGAACGGCGCCCAGACCGG
Source organism: Steroidobacter sp. (assembly GCA_039807315.1). GTDB lineage: Bacteria > Pseudomonadota > Gammaproteobacteria > Steroidobacterales > Steroidobacteraceae > Steroidobacter. Next base: position 3,188 of record JBDHQY010000262.1, read on the forward strand.
CTCGCGGACGTCGCCGTTGCTCGCCGCCAGCTTCTGCTGCACGCGACCGTCGACCGAGACCGTGGCCAGCACGCCGCGACCGCGATCCTGGGTGGCGTAGATCAGCGTCGCTCCGTTGGGCGCGAAGCTCGGGCTTTCGTCCTGCCGCCCCTGTGACAACACCCGCACCGCTTTGGTTGCAAGATCGACCAGGGCGATGCGGTAGTTGCCGCGGTCCTGGAACACCACTGCCATCTGCTTGCCGTCCGGCGAGATGCGCGGGCGGGCGTTGTAGCTGCCCTCGAAGGTCACGCGCGTAGCGCGCTGCGGCTGGGTGGGGTCGACTTCGTAGATCTGCGGGCCGCCGGCACGGTCGGAGTTGAAGTAGAGCTTGCGGCCGTCGTTGGACCAGGTGGGCTCGGTGTCGATGCCCGGATCGAAGCTCATGCGCGTCAGCAGCTGGCTGGCGAGGTTCAACGTGTAGACGTCGACGTCGCCATCCTTGCGCGACAGCGTCAGCGCCAGCGTGCTGCCGTCAGGCGACCAGGCCGGCGCGCCGTTGATGCCGGCACGGGCCGAGACCCGCCGGCGCTCGCCGGTACGCAGCGTCTGCACGTAGATCGCCGCAGCCTTGTTCTCGAACGACACGTAAGCCAGGCTCTGCCCGTCCGGCGACCACGCTGGCGACATCAGCGGCTCGCTGGAGTTGGCGATCACCTGCTGGTTCTCGCCATCGGCATCGGCAACGATGAGCTTGTAATGCTGCTGCGGCGGCGTGCCTTCGGCGCTGATGAAAGCGATGCGGGTGGAGAACGCACCGCGGATGCCGGTGAGCTGCTCGAAGATGATGTCCGAGATCCGGTGCGACAGCGCGCGCATGCCGCCCGTTCCCGCGGTGAGGCGCTGGCCGGTCAAGCGCTGGCCGGTGAGTACGTTGTACAGCTCGAACTGCGCGGCGACGCGATCCGCGCCGTCGGGCACCAGCTTGCCGACGGCGATGAAATCGCTCTTGAGATAGCGCCAGTCCTGGAAACGGATCTGCTCGCCGCTGCTGGGCCGGTCGATCATGTCCTTGCGGTCCAGCGGCTCGAAGCGACCGCTGCTGCGCAGATCGTTCGCCACCACCTGCGCCACGTCGAACGGCGCGGCGCCGGACGCCTCCCAGCCGAACGGCACGACGGCGATCGGCACGGCGTTCTCCTGCCCGCGCGTGATCTCGATCACCAGCTGGGCGTTGGCGCACAGACTCGCCAGGCCCAGGATCAGGCCGCAAGCCGCTCGGGCAAATCGCATCATCCGACTCTCCTCGACTCTCGTTGTCTCGATCAATCCGCCGGCCTGAAGAT
>JBDHQY010000263.1:0-4512 GCA_039807315.1 Steroidobacter sp.
TGGATGCGCTTCTGGCGGCTGGAAGTGCCGTTCGCGATGCCGGCGCTGCTGTGGAACATGATGATGTCGATGTCGGGCGGCTGGTTTTTCGTAGTCGCTTCCGAGGCCATCAGCGTCGGCAACACCCGCATCGTGCTGCCGGGGATCGGCTCCTACATTGCGCTGGCCATCGAGCAGCGTCATCTCGGCGCCATCGGCTGGGCGATCGCCGCCATGCTGATCGTGATACTGCTGTACGACCAGTTGCTGTTCCGGCCGCTGGTGGCGTGGGTCGATCGCTTCCGCATGGAGCAGGAGCCGGGCAGGCCGGTGCCGCGATCGTGGGCGCTGACCATGATGCGCCGCTCGCGGCTGATCCAGGCTGCGACGATCACGTTCTATGCCGTGGTGCGCTGGACCACCCGGCGAGGCTCGGAGCGTCTGCTCGATGCGAGCGCCGGACCGAGGTCGCGCCGGCACGGCGATGCGTTCTGGCTGGCGATCGTTGGAGTGGCGGTCGCCGCGGCTCTGTGGCACATCGTGACGACGCTGCTTGCCCAGACGACGAGCGACGAAGCGCTGGAAGTCGTGGGTCTGGCGCTGCTCACGATGCTGCGCGTGTTCGTGCTGATCGCGCTGGCGAGTCTGGTATGGGTGCCGATCGGCGTCTGGGTGGGCATGCGGCCGCGTGTCACGCAGATCGTGCAGCCGCTCGCACAATTCCTTGCGGCCTTCCCGGCGAACCTGCTGTTTCCGGTCGCGGTGTACGGCATCGTCACCTGGCGGCTGGACGCGAATTTCTGGCTCAGTCCGCTGATGGTGCTCGGCACCCAGTGGTACATCCTGTTCAACGTCATCGCCGGCGCATCCGCCATCCCGGAGGAGCTGCACAATGTGGCGCGGAATCTGCGTGTGGGCGGCTGGCTGTGGTGGCGCAAGGTGGCGCTTCCCGGCATCTTCCCGTATTTCGTGACCGGCGCCATCACCGCGGCCGGCGGTTCCTGGAACGCCGCCATCGTCGCCGAGTTCGTGCGTTGGGGCGATACGCAGCTCGCGGCTCGGGGACTCGGCGCCTACATCGCCGTTGCCACCGAGGCCGGCGACTTCCACCGGGTGGCGCTCGGCATCGCCACCATGAGCCTGTTCGTGGTCGTCCTGAACCGACTGTTCTGGCGGCCGTTGCACTACTACGCCGAACGCAAGTTCCGGCTGACCTGACCGGAGTCGCGATATGAACGCCGCACCGCTGCTGCAAGTGAACCAGGTCCGCAAGGCATTCGTGCGTGCCGACGGCGGCGAGCTGCTGGTGCTGGATGGGGTCGATCTGGAACTGGTTCCGGGACAGATCGTCGGGCTGCTGGGTCGTTCGGGCTCGGGCAAGTCGACGCTGTTGCGGCTGATCGCCGGGCTGGCGCGCCCCAGCGCCGGCACCATCGATTACCTCGGCCGCCCGATCGCCGGCCCGGCCGCCGGCATTGCGATGGTGTTCCAGAGCTTTGCGCTGTTCCCCTGGCTGACCGTGTTCGAGAACGTGGCGCTGGGGCTGGAGGCGCAGCGCCTGCCCGTGGCGGAGATCCGTCGCCGCACGCTGGCTGCCATCGACCTGATCGGCCTGGACGGATTCGAGTCCGCCTATCCGCGCGAGCTTTCCGGTGGAATGCGCCAGCGCGTCGGCTTTGCGCGGGCTCTGGTAGTGCACCCGGACATTCTGCTCATGGACGAGCCGTTCTCTGCGCTCGATGTCCTGACCGCCGAGACGCTGCGCACCGACTTCCTGGATCTATGGTCGGACGGCCGCATGCCGATCAAGGCCGTGGTGCTGGTGACACACAACATCGAGGAGGCGGTGCTGATGTGTGATCGCGTGCTGGTGTTCGGCAGCAATCCGGGCCGCATCCTCACGGAGATCGCCGTGACATTGCCGCAGCCGCGCGATCGCCAGGATCCGGCGTTCCGCGCGCTGGTCGAGCGTATCTACGTGGAAATGACCGCTCGCCCGACCGAAGGCGCTGCCGCCACGCGGCTCGTGGGGTACGGCATCGATACGTTGCTGCCGCGAATTTCCTCCAATCTGCTGTCGGGACTGATGGAGACGTTGGCGGCCGGGCCGTTCAGCGGCAAGGCGGACCTGCCCGAGATCGCCTCCGGGCTGCAGATGGAGATCGACGATCTGTTTCCGGTCGCCGAGACACTGCAGATGATGCGTTTTGCGGAGCTGGAAGGCGGCGACATCCGCCTGCTCGATGCGGGGCTGGCGTTCGCCAACGCGGGGCTCGACGAGCGCAAGCGAATTTTCGCGCGCCATCTGCTGAGTTATGTGCCGTTGGCCGCGCACATCCGCCGGATTCTCGATGAGCGTGCCTCGCACGCGGCGCCGATGAGCCGCTTCTGCGATGAGCTCGAGGACTACATGACACCGCAGGGTGCGCAGCAGACGCTGCGGGCCATCATCAGCTGGGGCCGCTACGCCGAGATCTTCGCCTACGACGACGAGAACGCGATCTTCAGCCTGGAGAATCCCGCCTAGGCGCGCTTGAGATTCACCCGTCGCTCCCTGCGCAAGCGGGAGTCCGCGTTGCCGATTCAGATGGATTCAGCCGCCGCGTGCGGGCAGGGCGATTCGCCTGCTCAGAACAACAGCTTCGCCATCGCGCGCCGTGTCTGCGCCACGATCGGATCGGCATCGCCGATCAACTCGAACGCGAGCACCAGGCTGCGACGCGCCAGATCGTCCCGGTACCCGCGGTGCTCGCGCATCATGGTCAGCCAGGTCTGCAGCGCCGGCTCGACGTCGCCGCCGAGCAGCTGGTCGACCGCGAGCGCGTGGCGCAGGTCGAGATCCTGGGTATTGCGCGTCACCTGTTCCTTGAGGCTGCGCACGTTCGGATACTGTGCCACCACGTCGCTGAATGCGAGCAGCGCCGCCAGGCGCTTCACTGCCGGATGATTCGGCTCGCTGGCCTGCAACTGCTTGAGCTCCTGACGCGCCAGGTCGGGATTGCCGTCGAGCGCATGCAGCTCCGCCTGCTGTGTCAGCAGCGCGACGTTCTCGGGATCGCGCGCCAGCAATTGCTGCAGCAGGGTCTGCGCGCCGGCATAGTCGCCGGCGGTCTTGAGCGTCTGCATCTGCGTCAGCGGGCCGTCCGAAGCTCGCGGCAGATGCTTGTCCAGCATCTGCCTGATCTGCGATTCGGGCACGACGCCGACAAAGTGATCGACGCTTGTGCCATCCTTGAACAACACCACGGTCGGCAGACTGCGGATGCTCAGCTGCTGCGCCAGCGGCTGCTGTTCGTCGGTGTTCACTTTCGCCAGCTTGAAACGGCCGCCATACTCTGTGGCCAGCCGGTCCAGGATCGGCATCAGCTGTTTGCAGGGACCGCACCACGGCGCCCAGAAGTCGACCAGCATGGGCACGCGCGCCGAGGCTTCGACCACCTCTGTCATGAAATTGCCGGCAGTGATCTTCGCGATCGAATCTTGAGTGGTCACCAAGTCCTCCTGGAGTCGCAGCACGAAGTGCGCGGCCGCCGGTGCGGCGCAATGCAATTTGCACGGATCGTGATGAAAACGTGAGCTGTCGCCATGCGCGGACAACGGTGGCGCAGCAATGGAGGTTTTTGATGCTGGCAAGCTGGATTGGTTCGCTGTCGATCGCAATCGGGATGTGCACGTGGCCGGCCCTGTCGTCGGGTCAGGTCGCAGCCAAGTCGATGGCCAGGGCGGAGGCGGGCGCGATCGTGGCGCGCGGCAATTCGGACAACGAATCATTCAATGCGAAGGTCGAGGTTTCCCGCGAATGGGAAAGCTGGAAGCAGGCTTTCGGCGCGTCCGCCGTCTACGCCGCCGATCCGACCGGGACCACCGGCCAACGCTGGGACGTGCGCAGCCAGACCGACTACAAGTTCCACTCCCAGGGGTTTTCCTTCGCCTCGGTGCGCTACGAGAGGGACCGCTTCAGCGGTTTCGAGTACCAGTCCTCGCTCGGCATGGGACTGGGCTGGCGCTTCTACGACGATCCGCGCACCAAGCTGATCGCGCAGGTGGGTCTGGGCTACCGACGGCTGCGGACCCGTTCTTCGCTGGCGGAAGACGAGGCGACCGTGATTCCGGGCGAGGATCAGGATGCACTGGTGCAGCAGGCGAAGCTCGCGTTCGAGCGCGGATTGAACGAGAACACGCGGTTGCTGAACGAGACCTTGGTCGAAAGCGGCGTCGACAACACCTCCGTGCGCAACGATCTGAGCCTGCAGGTGAAGGTCCTGGGTTCGCTGGCGCTGGCGGTGGGCTATTCGGTTCGCTACAACACATACCCGCCGGAGGAGTTCGCCACTACGGATACTCTCAGCACACTCAATCTCGTATACGAGCTGAAGTAGCGCCGCGGCCGTCGCTGTGGCGGCAGCGGGGCGCGGACTCCGCTGCTGTAGAGCCGGGCTGTCTTCAGATCTTCCTCGGGTAGTCGAACTCGGCGTTCACGCCGCTGGCCCAGATCAGTTCACCCCAGTCCGCGATATCGAACTGCAGCGTGTA